>CAZKGB010000270.1:0-4160 GCA_964551935.1 uncultured Lentimicrobiaceae bacterium
AGTAACGAATCGATTTCAGGTTTCAGGTTTCGCTGCTGCCCGTCGTAATAAATAATGGAATAGTAGGTTCCCTGAGCTGTTCCCCGAAGATGTACGGGTTTTAACCCGGGAGAGCAGCTTACCAAAACAGCTGTCAGAAAAGCAAAAACCAAACGGTTCATTAGGGTGCGTTAAAACCGATAGGACAGGTTAACCGATACCCCACCGGTGGTGCGTACCCGTTGGTCGTAGTCGGGTGGCATTTTAAAAACGTAGCGTACGCCGATAGAGCCGATAATGGAAAAACTGAGTGCCTTGATGGGCGTAAAGATAACACCATTGTTGACCAACAATTTGAAATAACCGGTTGTATTATTGTAGTTGCTATAATTACCGTAGTTATCGTGTGTATAATAATCCCATTTTGCCGAACCTACCCGAACTCCCGGTCCGGTTATAAACCGCCATTTACCTTGGCCTGTAGGGTAAAAATTTACACTTAGTCCGGTATAAAACTGGTTGATGATATCATCAATTTCAGCGTATCGGCCATAGCCCAGCGAAAGAGGAATTTCAAAACCTATTTTTCCATTTTTAGAAATCCTTTCGTAGGAGATGGTAAAATTATTAACGATGAGATCGGCCAGATGGTAAGTAAAAAGGTTTTTGTTAAACTCGTTGCGCGTAATAATTTTTTTAACCGGTTCAAAAAATTGCAAGCGGCCATCTGCAAAAGCTATAAGACTTATTTCGTTATTTTTAATGGCTATTACAGGTCCTGTTGGATTGTTGAACGCTTTATAATGAACTTCGGCAATATCGATAGTAACATCTCTTGCTGCTATACGGTTATTGTCGCGGGTGTAAATGTAATCCTGGCTGAAAAGGTTTAAGCCTATCAGCATAAAGATTAATAACAAAAATGAATTTTTTTTCATTTGATTGCAGTTTTTTATTGTTTTATTTTTCTTTTTTCCTTGTAATGCTTTTTATCAGCTATGTAAATTGTTTTAATCAATTTGGCAAAGACCACTTTTCCGGTTTTATCGGTAATGTTAACGCTTTTTACTATGTTAATTTCTTTATTTGTGGCAACGTCTGTTTTTATTTTTTTAATTTCTTCGGGGAGGAAAAGAAAGCTGGCGTAAGCTGTTTCTTTTACCGGACGTTTAAATTTAATGGTGGCTTCTTTATCCCAAACCACATAATCATCACCCAGAATATTGATTAATTGAACCATAAATATGGGGTCGGTTGCCGAAGTCATGCTTCCTCCAAACATACTTCCCACGTAGTTGCTGTTTCTGTAGTTCAGTGGAATTTTTATTTTGATGCTCATTAAATCTTCTGAAACAAATGTAATTCTTCCTGTAGTACGACGGTACATTGGAGCCAAATTAAAACCGTATTTAAAGATGGTGTTTTTCTTTAAATATTTACTCAAAAATTTTGTGCCTGTTGCGTACATTTAATAAGATTTCCGGAAAAGGAATTTGTTAAGCCCTTTCACTACTGATTTTTTAATTCAACAACAAAATTACGGATAACAATTGTCAGCTTCCAAAGTCGTCAAACATAACATTTTCTTGTGGAACCCCCAAGTTATCAAGCATTTTTTTAACGGCATCAATCATCATGGGCGGGCCACAAAGGTAGTACTCAATCTCTTCCGGTTCCGGGTGATTTTTAAGGTAATTATCAAAGATTACCTGATGGATAAATCCCGTATAACCATCCCAGTTGTCTTCGGGCAGAGGTTCGGAGAGTGCCACGGAAAATTTAAAGTTGGGAAACTCTTTTTCGATGGCTTCAAACTGGTCAACGTAAAAGAGTTCTTTTTTCGAGCGTCCGCCATACCAGAATGTAGCTTTGCGTGATGTTTTTTTGGTTAAAAACTGATCGAAGATATGCGAGCGCATGGGGGCCATACCGGCGCCACCGCCAATAAACATCATTTCGTTTTGCGTATCTTTAATAAAGAATTCGCCGTAAGGGCCTGATATCATCACTTTGTCGCCCGGCTTGCGCGAGAATATGTAAGAGGAGCAAACTCCCGGATTAACGTTCATAAACCCGTTTTTCTTTCTGTCCCAGGGTGGCGTGGCAATTCGTATGTTAAGCATCACGATATCGCCTTCGGCAGGATGGTTGGCCATGGAATAAGCACGGTATTGCTCTTCGTTATTCTTCATTTTAAGGCTCCACATGTTGAAGTGGTCCCAATCGGAACGATACTCTTCATCCACATCAATATCCTTACTAAAATCAACTTCCAGTTTAGGTACATCAATTTGGATGTATCCACCCGACTTAAAATCAAGGTGTTCGCCGGCAGGAAGTTTTACCACGAACTCTTTTATAAAGGTAGCCACGTTTTTGTTTGAAACTACTTCGCATTCCCACTTTTGAATACCGAACACTTCGGCAGGAACCTCTATATTCATATCTTCCCTAACCTTAACCTGGCATCCCAGCCGCCAGTTGTCAGCTTGTTCTTTACGGGTAAAAAATCCTTTTTCGGTAGGTAAAATGGTACCACCTCCTTCAATAACCTGCAAACGGCACATACCGCAGGTACCACCACCTCCACAAGCGGACGGTAAAAATATTTTTTGTGCCGACAGTGTTGATAACAGCGTAGAACCCGGTTCGGTAGTAATCTCTTTTTCCCCGTTAATTTTAATGGTAACTTCTCCCGAGGGTGTTAATTTTTTCTTGGCATACAGTAAAATGCCCACCAACATCAGGGTAATAACAAGGAAAACACCAATACTAATGGCGATAACCATACCTATTGATATTTGAAGTAAAATCATCTTTTCGTCGATTTATTAATATTATAATTTAATTCCGAGGAAGCTCATAAAAGCAATTCCCATCAGTCCGGTAATGATAAAGGTAATACCCAAACCGCGCAATGCCGGTGGCACGTTAGAGTAGCGTATTTTTTCGCGAATGGCTGCTATACCTACGATGGCTAAAAACCAACCTAGACCTGAGCCCAGGCCAAATGCGGTGGCTTGTCCGATGCTTTGATAATCTCTTTCCTGCATAAACAACGAACCACCGAGGATGGCACAGTTTACGGCTATCAAAGGAAGGAAGATACCTAAAGAGGCATAAAGAGAGGGCGAAAATTTCTCTACTACCATTTCAACCAGCTGTACCATCGAGGCAATAATGGCAATAAAAATGATGAAGCTCAAGAAGCTTAAATCCACGTCGGCAAATTCAGCCCCGGCCCATGCCAGCGCACCGGGTTTCAGAATGTACTCGTTCAGTAAATAGTCAACCGGAACGGTAATGCCCAAAACAAAAACAACGGCCATTCCCAGCCCTACCGATGTTTTAACCGTTTTTGAAACAGCAAGGTACGAACACATGCCCAGGAAATAGGCAAATACCATGTTGTCAACAAAAATCGATTTTATAAATATGTTAAATATCTCTTGCATAATAATAGTTTTTAATCGTTACAGGTTAGCCTATTTTTCAATTAAATCGCGGTTGCGGTTACGCTGAATCCAAATAATAACGCCCACGGTGATTAAGGCCATAGGGGGTAAAATCATCAACCCGTTGTTTTTATAACCTAAGTCGTAAAAGGCTTGTGGTATTACGTGGATATCGAAAACGGTTCCCGACCCCAACAGCTCACGGAAGAAAGCAATAATTATCAATATTAAACCGTATCCGAGAGCATTTCCGATGCCATCTAAAAAGGCAGGCCACGGTTTGTTTCCCATGGCAAAGGCTTCGAGCCGTCCCATTAAAATACAGTTGGTGATAATCAGCCCTACAAACACCGAGAGCTGTTTGCTGATATCGTAAACAAAAGCTTTCAGTACCTGGTCCACCAGAATTACCATGGTGGCAATAACGACCAGCTGAACGATGATTCTGATTCGTTGAGGAATTCCGTTCCGCAACAGCGAAACAACAACGTTTGATGCTGCCAATACTACCATGACCGATATCGACATCACGATGGCCGGTTTTAATTTTGCCGTAACAGCTAGTGCCGAACAGATTCCCAACACCTGAACGGTAATGGGGTTATCCATGTTTAGCGGCTTGGTAACCAGCTTCAGGTTTTTTGCCGAGAACAACGGTTCGCGTTCTTTTGTCTCTGCACTCATATCTTATTTATTTTTTCTTAGTTGATTAAAATAGGGTAAATA
>CAZKGB010000271.1:0-4148 GCA_964551935.1 uncultured Lentimicrobiaceae bacterium
AGATAAATAACCTATAATTACAAAGGTATACAATTATTATCCCGTAAAAATAAGCATTTTTTTAATGGGGTTTTTCTTCTCTGCTGTAAACCATAGCATGACTATAACCTGTCAGGTTGCCTTCCACAAAGCCGCACTCAACCTGACAGGTTGGTTGCTGTTTTGTACAAAATTAGCCAATAATCCGTTACAGGATATCCGGATAAGGGTTGGTAAACGCCGTATTATTAATCCTCTTATCGAATAATTATTACTTTTGCAGCCGTCTTTAAAAAATCATTATGTCAAAAATCAGAGCAGCCATTAAAGGTATTCATGCCTGGGCACCGGATTATATTCTTACCAATAAAGAGTTGGAAAAAATGGTTGACACCACCGACGAGTGGATTATGACCCGCACGGGGATAAAAGAGCGTCATATTTTAAAAGGAGAAGGAAAAGGAACTTCCGATATTGGTACTGAAGCGGTAAAAGGTTTGCTTAAAAAAACAAATACCCATCCCGAAGATATCGACCTGGTAATTTGTGCCACGGTAACACCCGACATGGTTTATCCGGCAACCGCCAATATTATCAGCGATAAAGTGGGAATGAAAAATGCCTTTAGTTTTGATATTAATGCGGCCTGTTCAGGATTTTTATACTCACTGGTTACCGCTTCACAGTTTATCGAAACCGGTAAATATAAAAAGGTTATCGTAGTGGGTGCCGATAAAATGTCGTCGGTGGTTGATTATACCGACCGCACCACCTGTGTGCTGTTTGGCGATGCCGGCGGCGCTGTTTTATTAGAACCGTCGGAAGATGGAACCGGCATCATCGATTCAAGATTATACACTGATGGTTCGGGAAGAATTCATCTTCATCAAAAAGCAGGAGGCTCGGTACGCCCGGCTTCGCACGAAACCATTGACAACAAAGAGCATTTTGTTTATCAGGAAGGACAACCTGTATTTAAGTTTGCCGTTACCCGCATGGCTGATGTTTCGGTGGAAATTATGAAGCGTAACAACCTGAAGTCAGAAGATATTTCGTGGCTGGTTCCCCATCAGGCCAATATGCGTATTATCGATGCCACTGCCCGCCGTATGGGACTGGAAAGAGAGAAGGTGATGATTAACATCGAACGATATGGTAACACCACCAACGGTACTATTCCCATGTGTTTACACGAATGGCAGGATCAGCTGAAAAAAGGAGACAACATTGTGCTGGCTGCTTTTGGAGGCGGTTTTACCTGGGGTTCCATCTATTTGAAATGGGCTTACGACGGGGGAGAGAAAAGCTAACAGGAGATAACTAATAATGTGCCCATTGTCAGTAAACGCGGTTTACTATTCAATCATTATTTTCTCAACCAATACTCCCTTTTTATAAGCTATTTTAAGAAAGTACAGCCCTGAATTTATGTTTGTAACATCTAATTGGGTTTCCCCCGAATCAAATTGTTTTATTATTTGTCCGGCTGTATTTGTTAATGAGATTGATTTGATTTCAATGTTCATTATATTTTCTATTCTTAATAAATTTTGAGCAGGATTTGGATAAATCTTGATTATTGGCTCGTCAATATTTTTGATGATTGTAATTAAATAACACGATTCATAATTTGGATTTCTGTAAACCAGCTCTCCGTTTTCTGACATACAAAGAAACCGGTACCACCCTCCTACAATTGTTGAAGAACCGCTCCAGCATATACCTTTACTACTTCCAATACCATCAATCCAGGTTTCAGTATATTCGTAGTATGAGAGGTAGTATTTTATTCTGTTTGTTCCATCTATTTCAGTTACCCCAATTGAATCAACGACAAGAGGTTCAAGGGGTGCTTGTAAACCAATCATCAGGGTGTCTCCCTGATTAGCATTAAAATCATACATTAATATTTCCGGTGATTCCGGGTCAGATTTTAACCATACTTTTTTATTCTCTTCACGCATATAGCAGCAAAGATTCCAATTTACAGGATTTTCCTCCTCTGATTCGTACAGTTTGAGATAAGTCTGAGAATCTATCGTTGTGTCGCCTGAGAACTCATAAGTCAAAGTAGAATATGTTGTATCCCACGGATAAGGCCCGACAAGTATAACTGAAATTACATTCCAGGTTCGGTTTTCTTCAATAAGCGGAAAATAATTCTGACTAAAAGTCATTGAAGCCCAAATGCTAAAAAGCATTAAAAATGTAATCTTTTTCATGAGTTCCGGGTTTTTCTGTTTATTCTGTTATTCAGTCTTTTCGTAAATCTCGTCCAACAGGTTTTTATAATTAGCAAGAATCACTTTTCGTTTTAGTTTTTGGGTAGGTGACAAAAAACCGTTTTCAGGTGTCCAGTCTTCGCAAACAAGTTTGAATTTTTTAATCTGCATTACCTTGTTTAAATCTTTGTTAAACTTGATAACTTCTTTTTCGTAGCGGGACACTACATCGGGATGATGAATCATCGCTTTATTGTCGGTAACCGGGAGGTGGTGAATTTTACACCAGTCGCCAAGAAACTTAAAATCAGGAACAATTAATGCTGCGGTATGTTTTTCGTTTTCGCCCACCACCATAATTTGCTCAATAAACATAGATTCTTTAAATATATTTTCTACCTGCTGAGGTGCCACATATTTTCCTCCCGAGAGTTTAAAAATCTCTTTTTTCCTGTCTGTAATACGCAGCATTCTTTGTTCGTCAAACTCGCCAATGTCGCCGGTATGAAACCACCCTTCCTCATCAATAACTTGTTTGGTTTTTTCAGGGTCTTTGTAATATCCTTTCATTACATTTTCGCCTTTTACAAGAATTTCACCATCTTCGGCAATTTTAACCTCTATTGACTTGGGAACATAACCAACCCATCCAAACCTGACATATGGATGATACACGTTATTAGCTGCCACCAGGGGAGATGTTTCGGTAAGCCCATAGCCCTCCTGAACAAATATTTTAGCAGCCCAAAACACTCTGGCCAGCCTTGGCTGAAGTGCAGCACCTCCGGCAATTACACCTTTCAGCTCTCCGCCCAGAGCTTCTCTCCACTTACTAAAAATCAATTTATTGGCAATCGACAGTTTAAAATTATAAAACGCACTTCGTTTTGCGGGATCGGGGTTATATTTATCTCCCACTTCCAAAGCCCAAAAAAACAGAGACTTTTTAATACCTTTTAACTCGCGCCCTTTGTTTACAATTTTATCGTACACTTTTTCAAAAACACGCGGAACGGTTATAAATGTATTGGCTTTAATGTCGCGCATATCGTCACCGATGGTTTCGATGGTTTCGGCATAATAAATTTTTAAACCATGATATTGCCATAAATAGTTACCGGTACGCTCTAAAATATGCGACAAGGGTAAAAAACTCAGTGCTCTGTCGCCGGGATGTAAATACTTTATAAACTCATCAGCCAATTTTACATTGCTGATAATGTTGTTATGGGTAAGCATCACCCCTTTTGATAACCCTGTGGTTCCTGATGTATATATCAAGGTTGATAAGTCTTCCGAAGTTACTTCATCTCTTCTTTTTTCAAGCAACGGGCGTAGTTCCGATGCTTTACTATTACCCAGTTCCTGCACCTCTTTCCAGTTTTTTGCCCCTTCAACCCTGTCAATCGTGTAAAGTTCCTGCACATTCTCGGTATCATCGAACACGGGTTTAAGTTTATGATAAAGCTCTTCTGTGGCAACAAACAGCAGTTTTGATTCGGAATGCGATAATATATGCCGATACTCTTTTTCGCTAATGGTTGGATAGATGGTAACCTGCACGCATCCTATCTGCGATATCCCCGTTTCGAGAAAATTCCACTCCGGGCGGTTGTTGGTTACAATAGCCACTTTATCACCTTTTTCCAGGCCGAGAGCCAGCAAACCAAGACTAACCAGGTCGGCGTTTTGGCGGTATTCTGCCGTGCTGAACGTTTCCCATTTACCATGGCGTTTTACGGCAAGGGCTATATCGTGATTATAATTCTCTTCCGCATTTGTTAATACATCGAAAGTTCGTGTTACGTTACTCATAGTTGTGATTTTTTAACCAATCAAATATACGGTAAAATTTGTTGGGGACAAACCACAAAACAAAAACTCTAAATTTTGCCCGGGATTTTGCTTTAATACCTCCTTTTCAACAAAAAAGCCCTGCACTCAGTG
>CAZKGB010000272.1:0-4131 GCA_964551935.1 uncultured Lentimicrobiaceae bacterium
TGTTATATTGAAATTGACACCCTTGTTTTTCGTCCTGCTACCTACTTAATTGATGGTAAAATATATACACAGTCTATTAAATTAACTCCCGGGTCGTACAAACTGAATAAATTTTTGATGATGAACAACAACAACACTCCGGATGATTTTTCCGATGATGTTGTTATGCTTGCTGCTCCCATGGAAGGGTCGGAATACTCAGCATTTGTAAATCAGGCTGCAGGTTTTAGTTTTGTAGTCAATCATCTAAAAAAAACAAATATTGATGTGGAAGTCATTTTATTCAGCCCTGCTGATTACGACAAATTTGGTTTTGATATTGATGTTCTACCGGCAACAACGGTGCGTGAACAAAAGTTTATTGGTTTAATACTGCCAAAAAATCCGGCCGATTATGTCAATTCACTTTACTTAAATCAATCGTCAGGGTTACAAAATGAGATGCCTGCCATTTTTAGTATTGATGTGTATCGAAACGGAAGACTTGTAAAATCGGTTGGTAATGAGGATCTGTTGGGAGAAACTTTTGTCTCCATTACCTATCCTGACGGCGATAATACCGTTGATAATTACCGAATGGATTTAAATGTTTATGTTAGAAAGGGAGTTTCTTTCGGTTATAAGTATGTTAAATCATGGGAGTTTACAGATGATGAGATGATCCCTTCCGAATCGGATGGCATGGTTCATTTCGTGTTAAGTGAATGTGGTTCGACCGGCATGAGTGGGGAGATAGGCCCATACATGAACCTTCCCGAGCGTTGTAGTTTTACTATCAAACCTACTTGGGCTCCCGGTCTGTTAGGTGCTTACTTCGATGGAGAGTTAAGCGATGTTTCATCGGGGTTTTCCATCGGTAATGGGTTATATAGTGCATGGTGCGGAACCGACTCGGTAAGCATCAACATAAACCACACCTATACCATGGATGTTTATAACTCGTTAACACCGTCGGTGTTGCCGGCTTACACAAGGAGTGCAGCCCGGTGGAATGCAGTTAACTGGCTTTTCAATAATTTATCTAACTACCCTTTGGCAACCTGGGAAGAAGTTCAGGGAGCTGCCTGGGGTATTCTTAACGATTGGAATGGAGTGAGTCATGCTAATGTTCCCAATGCCGATGCCGTGGTTGAGGATATGATTAACCAAGCAAGGCTTCATGCTGATTTTATTCCTGTTTGCGGGCAAAAAGCAGCTGTCATATTTGTTCCTGAAGGAACATCAAGAGCAGCCACCAACCCGAAATTACAGGTTGTATTTGTGATGATAAATCTTTAATAATCTACAAGTGGAAAAAAAATGTCTAATAATTGGAAAAAATTAAAACAATAAAATCAATTATTAATTTCTATCATATTGATATATGGCTTGTTATAACTTTTGGCACAGGCATTGTAAAAAAAATTGAAATGAACAAATCAATAAATACTTTTATTAATAAATTAAACAAATGAAAAATTCAAATTTTATTAAAGCTTTCTTTTTTACTGCTTTAATTGCATTTACAGTTATCAGCTGTAACAAAAAAGAAGATGTGATTGACCCAAATCAGGAGATAGAAGTTAGCTTCTCCAGTACTGAAATGCCTAAAGGTGGTACTAAATCATCAAACGCTGACGCTACAGCCGACTATGCAAGTATTGTAATTAGCGGAACAACTTACACGCCTTCTGTATATTATCTTGATGGTGTTGCTTACACTCAGGGTATTAAACTTGCCGTTGGTGATTACAACATAACTCAGTTTTTAATGATGAGCGACAACAATACTCCCAACGACATGAGTGATGACTCGATTGTCAGCGCTGCTCCTGAAGCAGGATCACAATATGCCGGTTTTGTTAGTCAGCCCTTGGATGTTCAGTTTCATGTGGCAGCTTTTCAAAAGAACGAAATTCCTATTGAAGTATTAAGTTTTACTGCCCAGGAATACCAGGCTTTCGGTTTTGATTGGTTTACCATGAATCAAACCACGGTAAGAGAGCAGCTCTTTTTCGGTGATATCAGCATGAAACATCCTGCTGATTATGCCGGATCTCTTTACGAACAACAAGCCAACGGTCTTCAGGTTGATATGCCTGCTATTTTCAAAATTAAAGTTTATAAAAATGGTTCTTATGTAACCGAGTACAGCAACGAGTCTTTCTTAGGAGAAGGTGATGTTTTGCATGTTTCTTATCCTGATGGTGATAATACTACCGATAACTTTCAATTTGATTTGTATATCCTTGTTAAAATAGGAACCGGTTTCGATTATAAATATTTCAAATCATGGACCTTTACGGACGATAACCTTATTCCAAACGGTGGCGACGGTATTGTTGACTTTGTATTGGGAAACGCGGTAGCTACAACTCCCGACTTTTTACTTGCCCCTTACATGAACCTTCCTTTAACAACTACTTATAAAATTGTTGGTGCTTATGCTCCGGGTTCAATGGGTGGTTATGTTGATGCTGAACTCACCAATGTTGGAAATGGATATGATTTTGCTGACGGAACCTTTGCATCCTGGTGTGCCGATGAGGAAACCGCTATAAATGTTGGAGTAGCTTATAATATGGATGTTTACAGTTCACTCTATCCCGATGCATTACCGGCCTTTACAGCCTATGCTGATAAATGGGCTCGTGTAAACTGGATATTCAACCATTTAGATTATTATCCTGGTTATACCTGGGGAGAAGTACAAGGTGCTCTTTGGAAAATTATGAATAACTGGAATGGACAAGCTGCCGGAGGTGTACCTGCCGCTGATGCAACTGTGGATCAAATGGTAAACGATTCCCAGAGTCATACCGATTTTACTCCATTACCAGGCGGTTGGGCTGCAGTTATTTTCGTTCCTGAAGGAACCGATCCTAACGCAACTAATCCTAACTTACAAACCATGTTTGTACAGGTTGATCCGTAAGAATAAGAAAAAATCATCGTAAGTAAATGCCCAATATTTTATTAATATTGGGCATTTACTTTTTGGCTAATTTGATGATATTATTTTCGGCACAATTATTGAAACTTGTAAAGTAAAACTAAAAATTTACTGTTATGAAAAAGATTGTTTTATTTTCGATTCTGTATTTAGCTTCTTTTGTCGGTTTACTTTATTCGCAGGATGTTACAACCGTGGAAGCGAAAAACGCTGACATTAGTGATAACCTTGACCTGGAGGCTGTAGCTTCAATTTTTGGCGAATCAAAGAATCTGGAAGAATTTGAAGCAAAACTGAATGATCCTACGCTTAAAATTTCTAACCTGGATTTAAACGAAGATGGTGAAGTGGATTATCTTAGAGTTGTTGAAACTTCTGACAAAGATTTACATGTTGTGGCTATACAGGCCGTTATTGGAAAAGATCAATACCAGGATGTAGCAACCATCGATGTGGTAAAGGATAAGAGTGGTGAAACACAGGTTCAGGTTGTGGGCGACGTTTACATATATGGGCCAAACTATATTGTTCAACCGGTTTATGTGCATCCTCCTGTAATTTTTGTTTTCTTATGGGGTCCTTTATACCATCCGTGGCATTCACCCTACTATTGGGGATATTATCCTTCCTATTATCATCCCTGGCGACCTTACCCCCCATACACCTATCGACGTAATATTAATGCCAATATTAATGTAAATGTTACCTTTAGAAATACCAATGTAAGGATAAATAAAAATACGATTAACCTGCAAAAAAAGGTGAGCCGGAATGATTTTGCCAAATCGCATCCTGATAAATCGTTTCAGAAAAGAAATAAGGGGGCTTCTAACAAATATGCTCTTGATAAGAACCGTGGAAACAACCTTGGGGTCTCAAAGGCCAAAACCGGCAGTAAAAGCAAAGCAAAGCCGGTCAATAAAAATCACAACAGTAAACCTGTTGCAAAGCCAACCAACAAGAAAAAACCGGTAGCAAAAAGCAAACCTGCTAAAAGACCTTCTGGTTCGGTAAAAACAAGCAGTAAACCGGCAGTGAAGAAAAAAGTTTCAAAACCGGCATCACGTCCGGTGAAACAATCGGCTCGCAAAGGAGGCCGCTGATAGAATAAACAGATAAAAAAAGGCGCTACCTATTGTAACGCCTTTTTTTTTGTTTTAGATCAAAAACTATCTTTTAATTTCAATATCCTTGACCTC
>CAZKGB010000273.1:0-4105 GCA_964551935.1 uncultured Lentimicrobiaceae bacterium
TGGTGGCGGCGGTAATGTGCTGGCATCACTTAACGAAACATTCGATGCTGCCGTTGATTACGATCCGATTGATTTTAACGGATGGACCGACATTATTGTATCGGGCGACCGTGCCTGGATTGGTAAAACATACGACAACAACAAATATGCTCAGGCAACCGGTTATAATTCGGGACTTAATGATATGGAAACCTGGATGATTACCCCGTTGGTTGACAATACCGCCGGTGATAAAACATTATCGTTTAAAACCGCCATGGCCTATTGGGCTCATACCAGCAACGATCCGCTGGAAGTTTATGTTTCCACCGATTTTGACGGAACCAACTTTGAATCGGCTACATGGAATCAGCTTTCGCCAACACTACCTAACTCATCGAGCACCAATTACGAATGGATTGAGTCGGGAAGCGTTGACTTATCGGCTTATGCCGGCAATGTTGCCGTTGCCTTTAAATATAAAGGGAGTGATACCGAATCAACAAGCATTCAAATTGACGATGTGGTAATCGAATAATAACACCTTTTTAATACGGTGAAAAAGCCCTTTTCAGCAACCATACTGAAAAGGGCTTTTTTTTTAGAAACCCTTCGGCGCCCTTCGACAAGCTCAGGGAGCCTTTACGGTAAACTTGAAATGGCGAGAAATAGCGTCGTTTCATCCTTTTCACCCGGCGCCCCCCCGGCTTTATTACTCGTCACACCGACCAAAGCGGAGGCCCGTCCGAACGGATGTTCATCCGGGCGGAGGTCCCCTCAATCGAATACCGGATAACGATTTCGTAAATCGTAAATGGTTAACCACGAAGACGCGAAGTGTGCTAACTCCATCAAGCCCAGAATATTTTTTACGGAACGGGCAGGCTGTTTTTTTGATAAAACAGCCTGTTAATTTTTTATCATAATGAATAAAATCACAATCTCATAAGCACCTAAACCAAAAAATCACTAACCATACAAAAACAAACTTTTCTTTATCTGAATTTTTATATTCATTCTTATTTGTTATACAAGTTTCTTTGTGTTAATAATTGTTACTTTTGCCGATTGTGAAACGAAAGCGAAGATTTTTTGACACCCTGCTGATTCTCAGCCGTAAGATAGCTCCAAACCAGTTGATGATTCTGTTAAGCATCGTCATCGGTTTTTTAGGAGGCATGGTAGCGGTTATCATGAAAAATATTGTTTACTATCTGCGGCAATTTTTAACCGGTGGCTTTTCAATTAACTACTCCAACATTCAGTACGCCATTTATCCTGCTATCGGTATTTTGTTAACCATTATTTTTGTAAAATATATTTTACGACACGAGGTGCGCGACGGTATCCCGAACGTACTGTATGCCATCTCAAAGCAGCAGGGGTTTATTAAAAAGCATAATATGTTTTCCTCCATTATCTCCAGTGCCCTGACGGTAAGTTTCGGGGGGTCGGTTGGGTTGGAGGGGCCTACGGTGGTTACCGGTGCCGCGTACGGTTCAAACCTGGCCAAAATGCTGGGCTTAAATTACAAGCAGGTGGTTTCGGTTTTGGGTTTCGCCTCGGCGGCAGCCATGTCGGCTATTTTTAAAGCCCCTATCGCGGCCATTGTATTTGCCCTGGAGGTTATTTTGTTCGACATGACCATGACCGCACTTGTTCCGTTATTGTTATCCTCCATCGTTGCCGCTTTAACATCCTACTTTTTTCTGGGCCAGGATGTGCTTTATCCTTTTGAGGTAAAATACCATTTCGATATGACCGAAACCTTTTACTATATTGGCTTGGGAATATTCAGTGCGCTGGTATCGGTTTACTTTATTAAAACCTACGTTTTTACCGGAAAACTTTTTGACCGTTTGAAAGGCTGGGGATGGAAGTTCTTAATAGGGGGCGTCGCCCTGGGATTGTTAATCTTTTTACTCCCTTCGTTGTATGGCGAGGGATATGAAGACATTAATGAAGCGTTGAGAGGAAATATGTCGTTTGTTTTTCACGAAAGCATGTTTTACGGTTTTAAAGATAACGTGGCCATCGGGCTGATACTGCTTTTTGGTATTTTAGTCTTAAAAGTGGTAGCCACTTCCATCACCTTCAGAGCCGGTGGTGTGGGGGGTATTTTTGCTCCCACCCTGTTTATTGGTGCCATGGCAGGCCTCTTTTTCGCACAGGTTTTAAACCATCTGGGCATCACCAGCATTCCGGTTAGCAACTACGCGCTGGTTGGTATGGCAGGTCTGTTGGCCGGTGTTGTTCATGCCCCGTTAACAGCCATCTTCCTTATTGCCGAAATAACCGGAGGCTACGAACTGTTTCTGCCCATTATGCTGGTGGCAACTATTTCGTACGGTATTACACACCTGCTCTCGCCCAAATCGATCTACACCATTCAGCTGGCAAATCGCGGTGAACACATCACCCACAATAAAGACCAGGCAGTGCTAACAATGATGGATGTTAGCGGCTTGGTTGAACATAATTTTTCTACGGTCCGACCCGATGCCACCTTAGGCGATTTGGTTAAAATTATTGCCAATTCAACCCGGAACATCTACCCCGTGGTTGATGAAGAGCAAAATTTTTACGGAATCATTATTTTAGATCAAATTAGGCACATCATGTTTAAGCCGGAAATGTACAATACCAGCGTTAGAGATTTGATGTTCATGCCATCGAACGTGGTAAACTGGAATGACGATATGGAAACCGTAGCTTCAAAATTTCAAAAATCGGGAAAATACAACTTGGTGGTGCTTAAAGGTGGTAAATACGAAGGTTTTGTTTCGCGTGCCAATGTTTTTTCAAAGTATCGTCAGCTTCTTAAAGACTTCTCGGAGGAATAGTAACCATGAGCCGGACAAAAAAATTTATTAGAATTGTCTATCGCTTCGCCGGGAACAACCAGCGACAGTTGGTTCTCTTATTAAGCCTGCTTATCGGCCTTCTCAGCGGTCTGGCAGCCGTGATGCTGAAAAATATTGTTCATTACACCCACTCGTTGGTTACCAATGGTTTCGATTTTGGCGAAGGACGCTATGTTTACCTCTTTTTCCCTGTTATCGGTATTACACTCACGGTGCTGTTTGCCCGGTTTATTATTAAAGCCGATATTGGCCATGGGGTGAGCAACATTTTATATGCCATTTCCAAAAAAAACGGCCGGCTCGACAAACACAACATCTATTCATCAATAGTTGGAAGTACTTTTACCATTGCTTTTGGAGGCTCGGTGGGACTTGAGGCTCCTATTGTACTAACGGGAAGTTCGATTGGTTCATACTTCGGGCGGCTGTTCAGGCTTAATCAAAAAACCGTTATTATTTTAATTGGTGCCGGAGCTTCGGGAGCCATTGCCGGTATTTTTAAAGCCCCCATTGCGGCCGTGGTGTTTTCGCTTGAAGTGCTGATGTTGGATTTAACCATGGCAAGCCTTATTCCACTGCTTATTTCGGCAGCCGCGGCGGCTTCGGTAGCCTATTTTTTAATGGGCTCGGGCGTGCTGTTCTCCTTTCATTTTACCGACGATTTTCAAATTGCCAATCTCCCCTGGTACATCCTGTTGGGCCTTCTTACGGGATTTGTATCACTCTATTTTACCAAAACAACCCTCTACATCGAAAAGCAGGTAAAATCTGTTACCAAGGTCTGGCAACGAGTATTACTGGGTAGTTTTTTGGTGGGACTGTTAATATTTATTTTCCCATCGCTATATGGTGAGGGTTATGAGTTTTTGCGTGAGCTGATTAACGGAAAAACACACATGGTTATTAACGAAAGTATGTTTGGAAAACCCCATACGGCCAGCGTGATTTTGATTTTGTTAACAGCCATCGTGTTTATTAAAGTCATTGCCATGGCACTTACTTCCGGGTCGGGAGGAGTTGGCGGTATATTTGCCCCGTCTCTGTTTGTGGGTGGGATTTTCGGCGGAGTTTTCGGTGAATTGATGAACCTGATTCCCTTTGTCCATATTCCGGTAAACGCTACGGCACTGGTAGGCATGTCGGGAGTAATGGCAGGCGTAATGCATGCCCCTTTAACCGGTATCTTTCTTATCGCCGAGTTTACCGGCGGATACAGCCTGTTTACACCCTTAATTATCACTGCCACGGTATCCTACCTGACC
>CAZKGB010000274.1:0-4091 GCA_964551935.1 uncultured Lentimicrobiaceae bacterium
AATATCAGGAAACGACACCATTCATAATATAGAAACCGGGCAAGATGGCAATACCTCTGGAAGAAGTATTATCAACGATATTGTTATTAAATCCGACGGAGATATAAAGGGTTCCAACAGGATTAATACATTAAAAGTATTCGGTGTATGTGAGGTGAACGATACCAACATAATTAATGTTGCCCATTGCAGTTTGGATGCTTACGTGGTGGGGAAAAATGAAATTGGCTATTTATCGGTTTCAAAGAAATCCTACTTTGACGGTGAGAATGATATCGAAAAAGCCGATTTATACGGTGATGGTTATTTTACCGGTAATAACGCTTTTGGAACGTTGAATTTTTTCCCCGGAAGAAGTTATGTTTTTAATTGTCATTCAACGCAAACCATTCGTGATGTTTTCCGGATTGACGGAACCTGTAACGAACCCGTCAGGATGTTCTCCGATACAAACAGTGTTCAGGCCACAATCAGAAAAGTGAACGGGGCCGTTACTGGTCAATATTTGTCACTAAAAGATTTAAAAGCAACAGGTGCTACCCCGTTTAGGGCTCTTCATTCGGTAGATTTGGGAAACAATACGGGATGGGATATTGAAACAACAAACGGACTCGATTTGTACTGGGTCAACGGTCAGGGAAACTGGAGCGATAACAATCATTGGGATACGCAATCGGGCGGTTCAGGAGGCCATTGTCCGCCAACCGAAATTGACAATGCCATTTTTGATGCTGCTTCGTTTGGGGGAGCCGGACAAAGCGTAACCGTTGATATCGAAAATGCCGTTTGTAAAGATATGATATGGAAAGACGGAGTAAATTCACCGGCGTTGACAGGGGCTGATACCAATAATTTGCACATTTATGGTTCTTTAAAAGAAACCGCTTCAATAAATTGGGGTTTTCAGGGAGATGTTTACTTTGAAGCAACCGAGCCGGGTCAAACCATTTTTACTGCCGAACATTCTTTTCAAAGCGATGTGCGGTTTGTTGGAAGAGGCGGGAGTTGGCAGCTTCAGGATAAGTTTAGCACTATTGCCACGGTCTACTTTCAGCAGGGAATCGTTTATACGTTGGGTAATGAAGTTTTTTGCGACGAGTTCAGTTCAACCGACACCACCACACGAGGACTCTTTTTAAGCACTTCCAAATGGACTATGAGCGGAATTGGTAAATTAGTCTGGAATCTCAACGCACAAAATCTAACCCTTCAAGCTGATTCTTCGTTGCTAATTTCTGAGGGGCCGATGGGGCATATTTACAGTTTCGGTTCATCGTCTCCTCTTGTTTATAATAATGTAATTTTCTACGGAGCAGGTTCGCAATTGTTGAACGGGGTGTATTGCTATTACAATGTAATCAACCATTTCGGTTTGGCCGGTTTGATAAAAGGAAACTGTACCATCGATTCTGCTCTGTTTCACAACGAATTGGGATTAATTTTGGATAACGACACCATCAGGGCGGCAATTTTTGATATGAAAAACGGTGAAATCAGAGGCGGCAATCATATTGTACAAATTGCCATCTTTTACGATGACGGTATCATACGCGGAAACAATGTGGTAGATACGGCTCTGTTTTATCGTAACGGCTCTGTTTACGATACCAACAGCATTGACACTGCCATAATTTATAACCGTGCATTAATAAAAGGTAATAATACATTCAGAACCGCCACCTTGTTGGGAGAAGGACAGTTTGTTGGTGAAAATACGTTTAACAACCTTACAATTACCAAATCAAATTCATATTATCTGGAAAACGGGAAAACCCAAACGGTGATTGACCGTTTTGATGCGCACGGAACTTGTACGGGGCCAATCTTTATTCAGTCGGATGAAAACGGACAACAGGCAGCTATAAAAAAGGTAAACGGTACCGTTGAATCCGAATATGTTCAGCTTCGTGATATTAAAGCCGAAGGGGGAGGAGTTCCGTTTATAGCCTATAATTCGGTGGACCTTGGAAACAATTCCGGTTGGGATATTTATGTAAGTTCACCGAAAGAGCTTTACTGGGTTAACGGCAAAGGGGTCTGGAGCGACTCGTTGCATTGGTCGGAAACTTCGGGAGGACAGGGCGGCTATTGTATTCCCACCCCCATTGACAATGTCTATTTTGATGTAAACTCGTTTCTTGATCTGCATGACAGCGTGGTAATTGACATAGGAAATGCTACCTGCCATAACATGGACTGGACAGGAGCTGAGTTTAATCCTGTGTTTTACAGTCCCGACAGTAATTTTATGCGAATTTACGGCGGATTAAAGTTTATTGAGCAAATGCAATTAATGCTGACGGGACCTGTGTTTTTTGAATCGACACACGATAACAATCATATTTTAACGCGGTCGAGGCGGTTTATTAGTGATGTTTATTTTCAGGGAATTGGAGGTGAGTGGATATTAGATGACAAGTTTACTTCAAACAAGTCGCTTTATTTTAGTACGGAATGCTTAATTCAAACGGGCAAACCGTTTCGGTTTTTGCCTTCAATACCAATTTTATAACTCAACGAAATTTAATTCTGGACCAATCTGTTATAAATCTTACCGGAGCAGGAACGGAAGTTTGGTTTCTTAATGGTTTAAATGCAAACTTTTCAGCACTCAATGCCCGTTATGTTATGGATAGTGTTAATGCAATTTTCCGAACTGATAACGGAGGGCCGTTACGCTACCCGTATCTTATATTTAAAGGTTCTGGATGGGTTTTTAATAAAAATGTGGATGTTGGTTTCGACTCCGTCTATTTTGAAAAGGGAGGACAGATTAGAGGTGACTGTTCTGTGAAAACAGTGCGAGCCGACGGAAGTGTTACCATAACCGATTCCGACAGCATCGGGTTGATACGAATTAACAACGGTAGTTTGACATTGCAGGGAGGAGGTCATTATGTGCATTCTGCTGTGGTCAGCGGAGCGGCATCAATTACCGGAAACAATGTGCTGGATACGGTATTTGTCGGACAGGAAGGGTTTCTTTCCGGTACCAATACCATAACAGGGATGCTGGACATTGGAAACGTGGCTGAAATTACGGGAAACAACATGGTGCATTATGCTAAATTGCATAGCAATGGTACGATAGAGGGAGAAAATGAATTCGATATTTTAAAGTTTTATCCGGGAAACATTTATGAACTGGAACAGAATAAAGTTCAAACAATAAACCGCGACTTTTTAATAAGAGGAAACAACTGCTTTCCTATTACATTAAGGTCGATGCACGAAGGTCAACAGGCAATCGTTACCATGCCGTCGGGAAGAGTGGTTAGTGGTGATTTTATTGAAATTAAAGATATTGATGCTGCCGGCGGGGCAACCTACTATGCAGGGCAGTACAGTACCGATCTTTCAAACAACAGCGGTTGGATTTTTGATAATGCTCCCGGGTATATTTTTGGTTTTCGTGATGATACGATAGCTTGCCTGGGAGGACAAACCGTTATCGGAACCGAAAACTTCAATCCTGATGAAAACTCTACATTTTTGTGGCAGGATGGCAGTACCAATCCCGATTATGTGTTAAACGGAGAGGATAAAGTCTGGGTAACGGTGAGTTATGCTGATAACTGTTCGTTTACCGATACTATTTCCATAACTTATAAAGACTCTCCGGAGGTGGAATTGGGTACCGATAAAACCATGTGTAGCGGAGATACGGTTTCCATTGGGTTTCATTCCGACAGTGTTACTTTTGTTTGGGGTGACGGGTCAACCGATTCTGTTATTCGTGTTACGGAAACGGGTTATTATGCTATAACAGTAATTAACGAGAGCGGGTGCAAAGCTTCCGATTCCATATTTGTTAATGCCATTCCGTCGCCAGAGGTTAATCTGGGACCCGACACTACTATTTTTCCCGATCAGAATTTTGAACTGAATGCGGGAAACCCGGGAGCCGACTATGTTTGGTCAACGGGAGAAACAACCCAATCCATTACGGTTAATAACGAAGGAGATTATTGGGTGGCGGTTTCAAATGGTCAATGTACAGGTTACGATACCATTACCATTATGGTTTATCCCGATTGTATTTTGGCGGTTCCCAATGCCTTTTCTCCCAATGGTGATGGCCATAACGATAT
>CAZKGB010000275.1:0-4087 GCA_964551935.1 uncultured Lentimicrobiaceae bacterium
AGTATGGATAACTTTATTGATACTATTTTTCATGAACCGGAAGAGGGCACTGAGCTTAGAAATTCGGAAAAAAGGCTTGTCTTTGGCAAAGTTCCCATTGATGAGATTACCGAAGAAAGGTTGTTTGATGTAATGGATAAAGCCGATTTCACCATTGATAATTCGGATAATATTCCGGGGCATATAATTTATTTTTACCGTGACACCGCAGGGTATTATAAGTTTCTTTTTCAGTTTCATTTTTACAATGGTGAGTTTTTCTTTTTAAAGAATAAAATATCTTCTTCGGCTACCATTGTTTCACCGGAAGACAAAGCAAAAGTAATTTCACAACTAGCCAGCAAGTACAAGGTTGAGGATAAAAAAAATCCCAACAGTTTCCTGTTTCATATTACCGATTCCAAAAGCAACATAGCCTACACAACCGATACTGTTTATTTTTACATAAACTATTTACGTGGCGGCGAATATCTGAAAAAGCTTCAAACAAAATATGCAAACTACG
This sequence comes from uncultured Lentimicrobiaceae bacterium, assembly GCA_964551935.1. Classification (GTDB taxonomy): domain Bacteria; phylum Bacteroidota; class Bacteroidia; order Bacteroidales; family F082; genus B16-G9. Next base: position 506 of record CAZKGB010000275.1, read on the forward strand.
AGCCTGAACCTGAAGAGGACGAGTTTGGCGAGTCGCTGGAAAAATATTTATAGACTCTATCGGTTACAAAACAAACACAATTATTCAGTTTTAATATTTTATCCTATTGGACTAAAGTCGCTATCGTTTTTTAAACGGCAACGGCGAATGGTTTACTTAATGGTGTCGAGTATGGCTGTGTAATGGCGTACCACCGAGTCGAACATCGGGCGGTACTGTTCTTCAACCGGTTTTGCCGGTGGCGATTTAACCTTAAGCGGATTAACAGCGGTTCCATTTTTAAAGTACCGAAAATCGAGATGGGGCCCGGTTGCCAATCCTGTGTGCCCCACGTATCCTATCAGCTGACCCTGTTTTACATGCTTTCCCACTTTCATGCCTTTGGCAAAGCCTCGCAGGTGCATGTAGGTTGTGGTATAGGTGCTGTTGTGTTTAATTTTTAAATAATTGCCACCACCACGTTTTTGGTATCCCTTTTTGATAATAATTCCGTCACCTACCGAGTGAACCGGTGTTCCCTCAGGAGCAGCATAATCAACTCCATGATGAGGTCGGCGTATTTTGAGCACCGGATGATAACGGCTGTTTGAAAACCGGGAGCTTATCCGGGTATATTTTAACGGGGCTTTTAAGAAAGTTCGTTCCAGGCTGTTGCCCTCTTCATCAAAATAATCGCCCTGGCCATTTTGCTCAAAATAGAAGGCGTACAAATCTTCACCTTCGTGATGAAACATGGCTGCTTTTATTTTATCGATATAGGCAGGTTTACCTTCAATATAAGCCTCATCATAAATAACCTTAAAACGGTCTTTTTTCTGCAGGCCGAAAAAATCGATGGTCCAGGCATACACTTCCGAAAGTGAATTTGATAGATTGGGGTCGATGCCGGCGGCCACCATGGCATTCCATAGCGATGTTAAAATAACACCCCGGGCAGCCTCTTCTTTGATAATAAGTTGTTTTTTTCCCGGCGTGGCATAAACCGAATCGGCAAGGTGATAAACCACGTAATCAACCCGATTTATCTCGTAAACAAAATAGAGCGGTTTTTTTAGCGTATCGTTTGTTTGTATAATAACATACCTGTTTCCTTTTCGGATTTTCCTTACATCAAAAACCTGTTTTGTAGTTTTTGCCAGCTTGTCGATGGTAGCGTAACTAACGTTGTATTTTAGTAAAATATCGGATAAAAACTCGTTTTTTTTAATAATCGCGGTATCAACCAACAGTGAGTCAACAACTATTCCATAAGCTATTCTGGGTTGCGATTTGACAACAACCTCTTTATTTACCACTCCCGATGAGGTTTGCTGGTTATTTTGACAACTCCAAATAAAGAGCAGCATCAACAGTGGGATAATCAGAAACGATTTATTTTTATACATTCTTAAAAAAATATTTGCCTGCAAAAGTAACAGATAATGTAAGTAGTTGTTGCAGTTGTTTGGCGAATAATATAAATAATTGAAAAAGGGTTCTGATTTTCAGTAAGCAGATGTCAATACGATTTTTTTGGCCTAAAACAGCTAGTTTATTGATGCTTTTGGGCGTAATCATAGCCCATCTTTAGTGCTTTCAGGTTCATATTAATTATATCCTCACCTTTCTTGGCAAAAATGTTACGGATGGCTTGCTCAAGCGATTCATATTTCAAACCGATAAATGGGGCAGCAGCACCCAGGATAACAATATTTGCTGCTCGTATCGAGCCCGCATCCTTGGCAGTCTTTTCAGCATCTATTGTGATGTAACGCGGAAGTTTCCAAATCTCCTTCAGCAAATCTTCGATGGCCGGGTAATCAGGAATATTTTTAAACGGATTCATGCTTGTTATCAGCCATCCCGATTCTTTGTTTAGCATGTTAACATAGCGAAGCGACTCCATCGGCTCCACGGAGATAACCATGTCGGCTTTGCCTGCTGCTATAAGGTCGGAGGCAATGGGGCTTGACGACAAACGGAGATGCGCCTGTACATCACCGCCACGCTGGCTCATTCCGTGTACTTCCGATTGTTTTAAATAGAGTCCTTCCAGCAAAGCTGCTGTTCCGATGGTGGTAGCAATGGTAAGGATTCCCTGGCCACCTACACCACCGAGTATTATATCTTTTTTCATCTGTTATTGTTTTAATCTATTTGATGTTGTTTTTTCTTGTTACGTTTTTCAACTGCTTTTAGCTTCATTCGTCTTGATAATGTTTGTACGCATTCTCTTCGGGGGATAATAACCGAAACACCATCATAAGCTATCTCTTCTTTATAGATTGCCAGGTTTTCATCATGCAAACGTCTTAACGGTTTAACAACTCTAATATGTTCTTCTTCAACACCAATTCCTTTACAAATATCTTCAATACGGCCCAATGCGGCGGAATGCTGGCCACCGGTCATTCCTACGGTGGCATTATCAAGGATAAACACCGTGATGGCTACCTTTTTAACTACGGCATCCAACAAACCGGTCATCCCCGAATGGGTAAAGGTAGAGTCGCCAATAACTGCTACTGCAGGGGAAAGTCCCGATTCGGCAGCGCCCACGGCCATGGTAATGGAAGCGCCCATGTCGACACAAGTATCAATCGACTCCAATGGTTTCAGGGCACTTAAGGTATAACAACCGATATCTGAAAAGACATGTCCTCTTCCATAAGGTTTCATGGCATCGTTTAAGGCTTCAAACGAATCGATATGGGGGCATCCGTCGCACAAAACAGGGGGTCTGCCTCTAAGTACAGAAGGGGTTTCGAATCCGTTCTCAATGGGAAGTCCAAGCGCTTTTGCCACCAAATTGGGATTTAGCTCGCCATCACGGGGCAGGCTACCCTCCAAACGTCCTCTTATCATTTTTCCCTTGTTAAGCAATCCGCGCAGCAGCTCCTCAACCATGGGGGCTCCTTCTTCCAGAACCAATATTTCATCAACAGACTCATAAAGTTTATTAACCATAGCCGAAGGAACAGGATACTGTCCTATTTTAAGGACAGGATAAGGTACTTTACCTTCCTCAAAATTTTCGATTAAATAATTGTAGGCCAATCCACAAGCAATAATACCAAGACTTTTGTCATCGCCATCAAAATAGGTATTGAAACCCGAAGTTTCACCATCGGTTTCAAAAGCCGATTGTTTTCCCAGTAAACCGCTATAACTTTTTCGAGCCATCGAAGGCAATAAGATAAACTGGTTGTGATCGCCCGGAAGATGCATTTTGTTTTGAGGGATTCTCTCTTTACGTTCAACACCCGAACGTGAGTGTGCCAGCCGTGTTGTAACGCGAATCATAACGGGAGTTCCAAATTTTTCGGAAAGGGTAAATCCGTAATAGGCCATGTCGTAAGCCTCCTGTTGATTGGTTGGCTCCAGAACCGGTATCATGGCAAATTTACCGTAAAAGCGCGAGTCCTGTTCATTTTGCGAAGAGTGCATCGAAGGGTCGTCGGCCGAAACAACTACCAACCCGCCGTTGGTTCCGGTGATGGCTGAATTCATAAAAGCATCGGCAGCCACATTGAGCCCCACGTGTTTCATACAAACCATGGCTTTTTTACCGGCATACGACATGCCGATGCCTGTTTCCATGGC
>CAZKGB010000276.1:0-4079 GCA_964551935.1 uncultured Lentimicrobiaceae bacterium
ATTTTTTACAGTTGATTAATGAATAAATAAACGATAAGACTTATTATCATCCAAGATACACGCATCAGAAAAAAAAGAGCAAATTTAAGAGATTTGTTTTCCTCTTATTCACGGTATTAATTCTCTTCGCTTTGGCCGCGGGGTATTATCTTTATCAGGTAATTTATTCACCCAACACCTGGACTCCCGACGGAAAACCTGTTGCCGTTAATATACCTACCGGGGCCAATTATAACACGTTAAAAACCATTTTATATCAGAACGGTTTAATCATTCATCGCAAAGACTTTGAATGGGTGGCCGAAAAAAAACACCTTAACGATTTGGTTAAACCGGGTCATTACCTTATTAAAAATGCCATGCCAACCCTTGAACTGGTTAACATGTTGCGGTCGGGAAATCAAACCCCGGTAAAAGTTACTTTTAACAACGTACGCGACGTATTTCAGCTGGCAGGCATCGTAAGTCATCAAATTGAAGCTGACTCAGCATCCATTGTTAAGGTTATTCAGGATTCGGTGTTTTTAAAAAGATTGGGGTTAAACAAAACAACCGCTGCCACCATTTTTATTCCCAACACTTACGAGTTTTGGTGGAACACCGATGCTGAAGGTTTTGTCAGTAGAATGGTACAGGAGTACTATAAGTTTTGGACCGATGATAAAATCAGAAAAGCCAACGAAGCGGGATTGACCAAAACAGAAGTCTCCATATTGGCTTCCATTGTTGAAAAAGAGACCACTAAAAACGATGAAAAACCAATGATAGCAGGCGTTTACATCAACCGGCTTCATAAAGGATGGCGTTTGCAAGCCGACCCAACCCTCGTGTACGCACTCAACGACTACACCATTAAACGAGTTTTGAACAAGTACAAGCTTATCGATTCACCCTACAACACTTACAAACATCTTGGATTACCACCCGGCCCCATTTGTATCCCTTCCATAGCATCTATTAACGCGGTTTTAAACTACAACAAAGACAACTATTTTTATTTTTGCGCCAAGGACGATTTTTCAGGCTACCACGTATTTGCCAAAACAAACCGTCAGCATGTAAAAAATGCAAAAAAATACCGGAAGGCTTTAAATAAGATGAACATTAAGCACTAAAACGAACCACCAATCCGAGTCATAAGATAACAAGGAAAGCAGGTGTCCACCGATTCATCATGCCTGATGCATCAACAAGGATACATCAACAAAAATGGTAAGAATATCAAAACCATTCACATTATTGATGTACTGGCTTCGGGGATATAGACCAACCCCTTCCTTTTACAAAGAACACCGGCGTATATATACACAATGAAACTTGAAAAGTTGACAAAATAATAATTCAAGCTCGATACAAACATACTATTTCACCGAAACAAGCAAACTTCCTTTAAACGAAACATTAATAATAAACGCTCCCGGATTTAACTTTCCAACCTCTTTTTTATTCACGTAATCGTAAACCGTGTATGCCTTGTTTTTATCCAACCCTTTTAAGGTAATTTTCCCCTCCCATTGTCTGGCATAAAAAGCGTAATACAGGACCCCATCCTTTTTAATAACGTGGGTTTCGGGCTTATCAAAACCAATATCGTAAAGATTACCGAGATATTTACCCTTCGACAGCATCATTTTATTGTAAAGTCCAAACCAATTTTTCCAAACCTTCTCTTTTTCAGGGGTGAGCAGGTAACTGGCCTCAGCATAAGGATTATCCTTGGGCCATGTGAATTTTGTCCCCAACACGGCTCCCACACCAAAAGAGGTGGCAAAATCGTTACCATTGTCACTTAGCTCAACATGATCGCCATAATAAGCCAGCTCAGGATTTAAGGCACGATAAACCTTTCCTTTCAGCCTGATTTGCCACGAGCTTGTCGGATCGGAACTTACCGCCTGATTCATTCCCTGCAAATTATAAAAGTTCACGCAGCAACCGCAGGGACAATTCTCGATAACGGCATCATCTCTCTTTTCAAGGCCGGCTTTATAAACCATTTTGAAAAAATCGGGTAGCTTTTGAGGGGCCAGCTCCGGGCTGTCTTTGTTTACTTTCCAGTTATAATCGGGAGGAACATTATTCATGTGCTGTCCATCCATTTTTAGTCCATCAAAACCCCAATCGTCAAAAAACATATCAAGCACCTTGTTGGTTTCAGAATAGGTTAAATCGGAAAGTGGCGACATGTAATAAGCATCCCACCAGGTGATAAAGCGTGGGCTGGTATCTTCATTAAACAGCAAAATATCATGATAATGGTTATTCCACAGCGGGGTACAGGGATCAAGCGCCAGCGGAGCCCACCACAGTTTTGCTTTTAAACCATTGTCGTGAATTTTCCTAACAATCTGTTTCATGGCTTTGTTACCGGCAGAAAACCGCTTAGGATTTACATTCCAATCGCCTTCGCCAAGCTGATAACCATCATCAATCACAACCCATTTAATCCCCAGTTCTTTTACTTTAGGGAGGGTTCCAATTACTTCGGCTTCGGTGAATTTCCGTTCATAGCCCCAGGCGCACCAAATCGGCTCATAGGCTGTTTCGGGAGATTTGGTGAGCTTTACCCCTTTTTTCTGCAGTAATTGCGAAAACTCGCGCAAGGCAGCAAAGCCATCGCCATGATGTATCAAAACAAATGTTTCGGGAGTTGACAACTTCTCCCCTGCTTCCAGCTCATACGGCTCTTTAAAAGATTTCTCAACAGCAAGTTCTGCATATTTTGCGTTTTCCATTTTTACCGGGATAGAGACCAGCTCAGGATAAGTAGAAGCATGCCCAACAGCCAGTCCGATATCTCTACGCCAGAGATCAGAAACGGGAATACCGCCACCGTAATCGGAGTTGTTCATCCCCATGAAGTTTCTTTGATAAAATCCTTGTTTTACAGGAAGAATCCAATCGGCACGGGCTTCGGTTGATTGTCCCTGAAACGACCAAAACAGCGAATCCCGATTCTGTAAAATTTTATAGTTATTGTTAACCCATTTTTCAATGAACACCGGTTTTTCTCCCTTGTTGATATAACTTACATCAAACAATGCTATCGACGGAAAATCGTGATAAACTTTTATGGTAAGATTTTTTTCTATTGAAAGGCCGTACCCAAAGTAAGATCCCGAAAAATGATAAACTGTTCCTTTACCCAACTGATCACTTATCTCTTTTACCTCAAAAGATTGCCGTTTAAAATCGGTAATCAATCTACCATCCACCACAAGGTATTCGGAAGGGGCATTACCAAACGAGAGTGGCTTTGTTAACTTTTCATCCGTTTTTACGGAGGTTCTTAAACAATGGTCAACTTCAATAATAAGGTGGCCGCTTTTAATAGAGGGGGTTTTTATGTTACAACCGGCAACAAGAAACAAGATGGTGATGGTAACGAAAAGAGTAATGTTTTTCATTTTTCTATGTCCTTGTTCATGGCTTATCTTACAACAACTTTTCTCGAAAAGTATGTTTTACCAAAACTAACGGCAATAACGTATAATCCCGGTTTTAACGAGTTTAAATTTATTGTTGTCTGCTGATAAAACCGTCCGGCATCAACTATTTGCCCGGTTAAATTCATTATTTTATAAGACTTTAACTTGCTGTTTGATGTCAACAAATTAAGTGGTTTATCCTTTGTAACCGGATTCGGGTATAGCAAAAAACCGGTTTTACCCTTCGCATCGGCGATACCCAGATGGTTCTCGGTTCCAAGATATTCGATTACCTGCCCCTCGACCAATCTGTCCGATTCGATGGTTAGCACAGGTTGACTACCTCCGGCGGAAACAGGGCATATAATACTATCACCGGGAAGAAGGTGTTTTAGCGAAACCGTCGAACGGATACCATCAACAGAAACGTAAGCATCGTAATAAAGCGGAGCTACTCCCACGTTTTTAACGGTTATGATTGAAGAGTCTTGTTTCGATAAAAAAGAAGTAATCTTAAACAGATAACCGGCTGCCATGGATGCCTGCTTGATACGGGCAGGTGTTTGGTAAAGTGCCTGATCGTTTCCAATGATAAAGGTGATATGAAAATCGTTGGCAAAAACCTCGAAAGGTTTGCCGTAAGGGCCATCG
>CAZKGB010000277.1:0-4031 GCA_964551935.1 uncultured Lentimicrobiaceae bacterium
CTAACGTCGCGCCACTCACCATGACCCCTCGCTCGTGCGCTGTTGTAAATATCGTAATTTGTATATTGCCCCCGAAAGCTTTCGGGGTAAATCGTAAATAGTTTTGGTATTTCTCGAATTTGCGATATCCGATGTACTTACTTCTAAAATTATAAATCGGTGTTCTTCTGTTCGATATTCGCTTTAGCCTCACCAAAGTATTAACACCTTCCTGCCATGGTTCGATACAGCGCTCCTAACGTCGCGCCACTCACCATGACCCCTCGCTCGTGCGCTGTTGTAAATATCGTCAATAGTAAATTACCCCCGAAAGCATTCAGGGTCGATGTGCGATACGCGGTGTACTTACTTCCATACAAACTCGTGAAAAATTACAACCCTTTATAGTTCACGGTTTGCAACCGTGAACCGTGACTTGACCATCGACAGTTTAAAACTGTCGTGGTTTGTAGTTGCTCACGGTTGCAAACCGTGAGCTAAAATAAAGTAAAAACAAAGCTGTATCAGGTAGTAGTGATGCGATGACTTAAAGTTATCGCGGTACGATCAATCACCCCTCCCGCGGATCACCCTTTACCGGAAGCCTGGCCAGCTTTTGTACTTCGAGGGTGGTGTAGCCAAACTCCTCTACCACCTTTCCCTGCATCAGGTAAATTCCATACCCTTGAAACGGATACCGTTTTAACGAATCGGGAAAATGGACACTGTCGAAAAACTCTCCTTCATAATCTAAAAAGGTAGCGAAATGCATCATCTCGTTTTTTACCGTTTTTACATACTTGATGGTAACCAGCCGCCCGAGCATCCGCACCTGCTTTCCAAGGTTATCATCCATCTGCCTTGCCATTATTTCACCTCTGAAAGAGGTTTGCAACCTGTCGAAGGCGTTAACGGTAACAGGAAACCCAATAAGTTCAATTTCATCGTATGCGTCTTCAATAGGCGAATGTACCAGCCCGGGAAGTTCAAATTTTCTTGAAGAAACTGCAAAAAGCTCCCTGCTTTCACGCGGAGGTGATTTTCGAGCCATCAGTGAATATGCTTCCCACAACAACTGTGCTTTCTCTTTATGAGTGAATCTCAAAGCACCCATTCGTATTAATATCACCATCTGCTCTCTACCGGGTTGAACCCGGCGAATAAAATCTTCCATCGATTGGTAAGGGCCGTTCCGGTCTCGCTCATCAACAATAAGGTTAGCCAGCTTCTGCTCCAGCTTTTGAACATGCACGAACCCCATATAAACCACATCACCGTGGATGTTGGTAAGATAATCGCTATGGTTTATGCAGGGAAGATGCAGCTTCCCTCCCTGCCTTACTAACTCGTTAAAATAGACCCAGGCATGGTAGAACCCCCCAAAGTTATTAATAACCGCCACCTGAAACTCCAACGGAAAGTATGCTTTCAGGTAAAGACTTTGAAAACTCTCAACAGCATAAGAGGCAGAGTGTGCTTTTGAAAAAGAGTACCCGGCAAAGCTCTCAATCTGTCGCCACACCTCTTTCGTAATTTCTTCGGGGTAACCCCGGGCTTTACAGTTGAAAAAAAACTTATCTACTATTTTTTGAAATTCGGTACGCGACCTGAATTTACCGCTCATGGCTCGCCGCAGCACATCGGCGTCAGCCAGGTCGAGGCCTGCAAAATGGTGACACACTTTTAACACATCCTCCTGATACACCATCACGCCAAAAGTTTCCTCCAACTGCTCTTTCATCACCGGATGGATGTATTTAAAGTCGTTGGGATGGTGAAAGCGATGGATATATTCGCGCATCATACCCGACCGAGCCACTCCCGGCCTGATGATGGAGCTGGCAGCCACCAGCGTAAGGTAGTCGCTGCAATGCAGTTTTTTAAGCAATCCTCGCATGGCAGGACTCTCGATATAAAAACAGCCGTTGGTTTCGGCATTACGAAGCTGTTGCCGTACCTTGGGATCGGTTTTAAACTTTTCAACCTGATGAATATCAATGGTAATTCCCCTATTTTTAAATACCAGTTCCACGGCTTCCTTAATGTGACCGATACCGCGCTGACTAAGTATATCCAGTTTTTCAAAGCCCAGCTCTTCGGCTACGTACATATCCCACTGGGTGGTAGCAAAGCCTTTGGGCGGCAAATCAAGCGCGGTAAAACAGGTAATCGGTTTTTCGGATATCAATATCCCGCCCGCATGGATGCTTCGCTGATTGGGAAATCCAATCATCCTCTGAGCTATGGTGTGAATATGTTTGTTGATGCTGTTTCGGCTCACTTCTGCCTTGGGGTTTGCCGTGAGCCTGTCAATCTCCTCTTTGGGCAAACCATGAACCTTTCCCAGCTCGCGATAGATGGATTTACCCTTAAAAGTTACCGTGGTTCCCAAAAAGGCAGTATGTTCGCTTCCATACCTTTTAAAAATATACTTTTGAACCTCTTCACGATCTTTCCACGAGTAATCGATATCGAAATCGGGTGGCGAGGTTCGTCGGGGATTTAGAAACCGCTCAAAATAGAGGTTTAGCTCAATGGGATCGACATCGGTAATTTTTAAGCAGTAGGCTACCATGCTGTTGGCGCCACTCCCCCGCCCCACGTGATAAAATCCACGCGACATGGAATAACTGATGATATCGTGGGTGATAAGAAAATAGGCCGCGAAACCCAGTGCATGTATCACTTCCAACTCCTTATACAAGCGTTCTCGTGCGGTGGTATTATTCTTCCCGTAGCGATAGTTCAATCCTTGTAAGGCAAGTTTTTCAAGCAGCTTCTTATCCTCTTCTTTGCTTCCCGTGAAAGTAGCTTTGTTTTTATCTTTTCCGAAATCAAAATCGATAGCACACTCATCCAGTATTTGCTTTGTATTGGAAAGGATAACAGGGTATTGTTCGAAAGCTTCGCGGATAAATTCCGGTGAAGGAAACCCCTCATCTTTTGTGGCATACATTTCGGGAGTAAGCTTGCTTAACAGGGTGTTATGGTCGATGGCCCGCAGGTTTTTATGCAGATAATACTCTTTATCGCTGCCAAAGACTACCGGCTGCAGCACCACCATCTTATTAAGAAGGGACTTATCTACCCTAATCAGCTTTGAAACCTGTGCCGGTTTAACGCCAACCCATTCGTTTTGGGCAAGAGGCCGTTCAGGCAGGTTTTGAAAAGGATAGATAATATGGGTTTCAACAACCTCGGGAGCAGGATAAGGAAGTCGTTGTTTGTTCAAGGTTGCCTTGCTAAGCAGGTGGTTAAGATAGTGAAAACCCTTGTTATTTTTGGCAATGCCGATGTACAAAAGCTTATCACCCTCCCGAAATTCGATGCCGGCAATGGGTTTGATTCCCTCCTTTTTACATGCTTTAACAAAGTCGGGGATGGCGCTTACATTATTGATGTCGGTTAAAACCAGTTCCGCAACACCGTGGTTTTTGGCTTGCTGCACCAGCTTTTCAACTGAAAACGTTCCGTAGCGGAGGCTATACCAGGTATGGGTGTTTAAATACATGAACAGACAAACACTACCTATATTTCTTTATTAACTTCATCAGTTCACTTTTATCAACCGGTTTGGCGATGTAATCGGTACATCCTGCCGCCAGCGTTTTCTCGCGGTCATCTTTTAAAGCATAGGCTGTTTGAGCAATAATAACCACCTCTTTGTTCAGTTCACGTATTTTTTTTGTTGCCTCATAACCGCTCATAACCGGCATTTTCATATCCATTAAAATAACATCTATTTCAGGATGTTCTTTAAAGACTTCAATGGCTGTTGCACCATTATCGGCATAATAAATTTTATGACTTATTCCTTTTATAAGTTCAGCCATGTAAGAGGTTGATACCGGCTCATCATCAACAATTAAAAAAACGGTTTCCGATTTATTACCATCTTTTTTTTGTTCAGCAGGTTCTTTGGTTTCAATTGTTACTTTTAAGTCAGCCGACACGGGGGAATAGGGGATTGTAAAATAAAATGTCGTTCCTTTTCCCTCGGTTGATTTCACCCATATTTTACCACCCAACATATCAACAAAGGCTTTCGAAAT
>CAZKGB010000278.1:0-4030 GCA_964551935.1 uncultured Lentimicrobiaceae bacterium
TCCATGGCGGAAGTATGGTTTTGTGAATGTGCTTTCTTTTCAAAGATACTTATTAAATGGCGAATAGGTCTGTTTTACGGGTCTGGTGGTTTTTCAACCTTTCCGGCTGCCACCTAATGAATAGCAATCATCTTTTCAAAGTCCTCTTCTGAGATAATTGGAATGCCCAGCTTATCGGCTTTCTCTTTTTTAGCCGGACCCATGTTGTCGCCGGCAAGCAGGTAATCGGTTTTGGATGAAACAGACCCCGTGTTTTTGCCACCGTGCTGTTCAATTAAATTTTTAATTTCATCGCGCGAATGACGCTCGAAAACACCACTCACAACAAATGATTTTCCTTTCAAAACATCAGAAACGTTGGTGGTTTCTTCGATCAACTCCATTTGAACACCTTTTTCTTTTAACCGCCTAATGATTTCGAGATGTACCGGTTTTTGAAACCACTGAATCACCGATTCGGCAATTTTTTCACCAATCTCCTCCACCGCTGTCAACTCATCGTAAGTAGCTTGTTGCAACTTGTCGATGGATTTGAAACGGGCTGCCAGTTTTTTAGCAACCGTTTCGCCCACGTATCGGATGCCCAAAGCATATAAAACTCTTGGAAAGGGTACTGCCAGTGAGTTATCAATTCCTTTTAAAATATTTTGAACTGTTTTTTCCTGAAAGCTTATCTTTTTCTCCTTTTTGTTCTCATCGGCAGGAATTGTTTTTTCCAGCCCAAGCAGTTGGTTGTACGAAAGGTCATAAAGGTCGGCAACATTTTTTACCAGGCCGTTGTCGAACAGCATTTCAATTTTACCTTCACCCAGACTGTCGATATTCATCGCTTTGCGCGAAATAAAATGTTCCAGCTTGCCTTTAATTTGTGGGGGGCAACTCTCTTCGTTGGGACAGTAATAGGCTGCCTCACCCTCTTTTCTGACAAGAGGAGTGTTGCACTCGGGACAGTGGTCGATAAAATGAACCGGTTCGGCACCGGCAGGACGTTTGTTGAGGTTTACCCCAACAATTTTAGGAATAATCTCACCTCCCTTTTCAACGTAAACGGTATCGCCAATACGCACATCCAGCTGCGCAATGATATCGGCATTGTGAAGACTGGCTCGTTTTACCACCGTACCGGCCAACTGTACCGGCTGCAAATTGGCAACGGGTGTAACGGCTCCGGTGCGGCCAACCTGATAGTCGATGGAGGTTAAAAGGGTTTCTGCTCGTTCGGCCTTAAACTTGTAGGCAATGGCCCATCGCGGACTTTTGGCGGTGTATCCCAGCTTTTTTTGAAGTGCCAGGTTGTTTACCTTTATCACGATTCCGTCGATATCATACGGGAGATGTTCGCGGCCAATGTTCCAGTCGTTGATAAATTCAAAAATTTCCTCCTCTTTACGGCAAAGGGCAATGTTGTTGGAGGTTTTAATTCCCAGGCTTCCCACGTATCTGATGGCATCGTAATGGGTTTCAATGCCGGGCAGTTCTTGAGGAACATAATAGATGATACAATCCAAGGGCCGTTTCGCCACCTCTTTGGGGTCCTGCATTTTGATGGATCCGGCGGTGGCGTTACGGGGATTGGCAAAGGGAGCGTCTCCAATTTCTTCTCGTTCGTTGTTAAGCCTGTTAAAGCCTGCGTGCGGCATAAAAATTTCACCTCTTACCTCCAGCTCTTCAGGGTACGCACCTCGCAGCCTTAAGGGGATGGTTTTAATGGTTTTAATGTTGTTGGTAACATCGTCGCCCCGAACGCCGTCGCCGCGTGTTACCGCTTGCACCAAAACCCCGTTCTCGTAAGTAAGGCTGATGGCAACACCATCATATTTTAGCTCGCATACAAACTCAACATCGTTGCCCACCGCTTTGGTAACCCGATTAATAAACTCACGAATTTCTTCTTCGGAATAGCTGTTGGAGAGCGACATCATGGGGTGCCGGTGTTTTACCGTTTTAAACTCTTTGGTAATGTCGCCGCCCACGCGGAGGGTAGGGGAGTCGGGAAGCCTGTATTGAGGAAATTGCTTTTCAAGCACTTCAAGCTCCTTGAGTAACTGGTCAAAATCATAGTCGCTGATGATTGGTTTTGCCAACACATAGTAGTTGTAATTGTGCTGTTGTAATTCACGGGTTAATTGCCCGATGCGGGTTTTGGCTTCCTGTTCGTTCATGATTTACCAGTCAACTTTATCACGATTTAAAGGCATTGTCATGCAGCGGGCACCACCACCACCGCGCGAAAGTTCGTTTCCTTTAATGGTGATAACGGTTCTTTGATAATCTGACGGATTTTTTTCTTTGTTGATAACCTGTTCGGCTGAAATAACTTCAAAGCCTGCCTTGCTCATGGCATCGATGGTTCTGATGTTGCGCTCGTATCCCATTACCATTCCGGGTTGAATAGCAAAGAAGTTGGCACCACTTTGCCACTGCTCCCGCTCCATAAAAGTGATGTTTTTTGAACCGCCGCAATAAACAGGTTCCAAATCAATTTTCAGCTTACGAAGAGCCGATAAAATATTGTCCTCTTCTTTAATAGATACCTTATCGTTATCCACGGTTATATGAATAGTTAAAAACCGATTTGACCCCAGGATAAGGGGTTCATAAACCATCGCCTTATCCACATCCAGAAAAGTAAAGGTCATATCCAGGTGAATAAACGATTCGGGTTTGTAAGGCAGCTCCTGAACAATGATGTGCTGCACGCCGGGTTTCGATTTAAAATGTTCAACCAGGGTGTCGATGCCCTGTGATGAGGAACGGGCGCCGTTGCCTACAACCAGAATATCCTCGCGGGCAACCAGCACATCACCCCCTTCGATGCTTGCCATGGGACTTTCCGTATATTCGTTAATCAGGTTTAACGAGCCGCCTTTTATGGAAGGGTGGTAATTAAAAATGGTCTCCATGATAAAAGTTTCGTGTTGCCGAACCTTGCTGGCCATTTTGCTGATCATGGCTTTGTCGCCAATGGAGAAACTGGCGTCACGCGTGAAAAACAGATTGGGAACCGGCTTTACACTGTATTTTTCGGTATCGAAATAAGCCGTTAACGTGTTCTTGTTCATCTCAACCCCTTCAATTAGCTGGCGGGCTAATTCAACAGGTTCAAGCTGCTGCAGGTAGATACAAACCTCTTTGCTGATGTTGTAAAAGCGACATAGTTTACCCAGCAGTTCACCTTTTGCTTCGTTAATTAATACGATATCGGTAAGTAAATCTTTTACTTCGTAAACAGTCGTAAACTGCTTCAGAACATTTAAGAACCCGTTGTACTCGGGCAGGGCAACCGAAAGATTAAGGATGTCGCTGTATAGCGATCGTTCGGCATTTTCCGGTGTCATATTCTCAACTTCGGGGCCCGGCAAATGGACGATAACGCTGTTTAGTTTTCCTATCTCTGAATTAACATTGATGTGGGTTGATTCCATGGTTAGAATGTTTTTGTAAAGTTAATCGATTTCTTTGGTCGGGTCGATAAATTCATAAGAATTCCCCATTGTTTCAATAAATTTTATCAAATCGTTAAAGGATATTACCACGCTGGCCGTGTTGTCGTTGGGATGATAACTGACTTTTTCCGAATTTTTTAGCTGCTTATCGATAAAAAGATGGACATGATGCTCGGTATCATTGATTAGTCCGAAGGGTGAAACAGATCCCGGTTTTACACCCATGTATTTTTCCAAACGCTTTTCCGAACCGAACGATAGTTTACCTTGTTTCAGCTGTTTTTCAAGTGGTTTAAGGTTAAAAGGAGTGGTGTCTTTTATGATGCAAAGATAATGTCGGTTTCCCTTGTGGTTTCTGAAAAAGAGGTTTTTGCAATGGGTGGCATCAATGTTTTTCCAATATTCCTGCGCAATGGCGATGGTATCCAATGGCGGATGTTCGTAAATTTCGTACGTGATACCAAGTTCTTTCAGTATACTTAAAACCTGCTTTCTGTTTTCTTCACGATTCATTTTTGTAAAGTTTAAAGTTCAAAGTTTAAAGTTCAAAGTTTAAAGTTTAAAGTTTAAAGTTCAAAGTTTAA
>CAZKGB010000279.1:0-4020 GCA_964551935.1 uncultured Lentimicrobiaceae bacterium
GCATTGTCTTCAAACAGTGAGTTTGCCCAAGCCGGTCCTTTGCCCTCTTCGTTCACCGTGTAAGGTGTTGAAGGTGCAGAGGCACCGTAAATTGAAGAGCAGCCTGTAGCGTTGGCAATCATCATGCGGTCGCCGTAAAGCTGGGTGGCCAGTTTGATATAAGGTGTTTCGCCACAACCGGCACAAGCTCCCGAGAACTCAAACAACGGCTGTGCAAACTGGCTGTCTTTGAAAGTTTTGAATTTATCGAATTTATCGTTTTTAGGTTTAATCTCATTAACGGCGTAATCCCAATTCTCAACCTCTTTCATTTGAGTTTCGGTAGCCATCATTACCAACGATTTTTCTTTGGAAGGACAAACTTCGGCACAGCTACCACAACCGGTACAGTCGAGTACGCTAACCTGAATGCGGTATTTTAATGGTTTCAGTTTACCGCGGGTTTCGATGAAACTCATTCCATCAGGAGCATTGGCCTCTTCTTCCTCATCCACAAGGAAAGGACGGATGGCAGCGTGAGGACAAACATAAGCACATTGGTTACACTGAATACAGTTATCGTCAATCCACTCCGGAACGGTAACGGCTACGCCGCGTTTTTCGTAAGCGGCAGTTCCTGCCGGGAAAGTACCGTCTTCACGTCCTAAGAAAGCGGAAACAGGTAAATCATCACCTTTAAGTGCCTCGATGGGTTTAACTACATTTTTGATGAAATCGGGCATGTCGGCATATTCATCGTTGTCTTCTTGTAATTTGATGTCGGCCCACTCTTTGGGGATTTCAATTTTAGTAACATCACCACCACGGTCAACAGCCTGATAGTTCATGTTAACAATTTCCTCACCTTTTTTTCCGTAGGATTTGTTGATGAATGTTTTCATCTGGTCAACAGCCTGCTCGTAAGGAATTACCTCCGAAACTTTAAAGAATGCCGATTGCATGATGGTGTTGGTGCGGCTTCCGAGGCCAATTTCATCGGCAATTTTGGTTGCGTTGATGATGTAGAAATTGATGTTGTGCTCGGCCATGTATTTTTTGAAATGGTCGGGTAATTTGTTTTTGGTGGTTTCCTCATCCCAGATACTGTTCAAAAGGAAGGTTCCGCCATCGTTCAAACCTTTGAGCATGTCGTATTTCTGCAAGTATGCCGGAACATGACAAGCCACAAAGTCGGGTGTGTTTACCAGGTAGGTCGAACGGATGGGGTGCTCACCAAAACGAAGGTGCGAAATAGTGATACCACCCGATTTTTTTGAATCGTAAGCAAAATAGGCTTGCGCGTAAAGATCGGTATTGTCACCAATAATTTTAATGGAGTTTTTATTGGCACCTACTGTTCCGTCGGAACCAAGGCCATAAAATTTAGCCTGGAAAGTTCCTTTAGGAGCTAAATTTACTTCGGGAAGTAATGGCAACGATGTAAAGGTAACATCATCTACAATACCTACGGTAAAACCATCTTTAGGTTCTTTAATTTTCAGGTTTTCGTAAACCGAAAGAATCATGGCGGGAGTGGTGTCTTTAGAGCTTAAACCGTAACGACCGCCTACAATTTCAGGAGCATTTTCTTTACCGTAATAAAGCTCTTTGATATCAAGATACAAAGGTTCGCCATTGGCACCAATTTCTTTAGTGCGGTCTAATACAGCAATACGTTTTACTGTTTCAGGCATTGCCTTCAGGAAGTATTTTTTTGAGAAAGGGCGGTACAGGTGTACTGAAATCAAACCCACTTTTTCGCCTTTCGACATCAGGTGGTCGATGGTTTCTTTAATGGTTTCGGTAACCGAACCCATGGCTACTACAACATGTTCGGCATCGGGAGCTCCATAATAGGTGAACGGATGATACTCACGGCCTGTACGTTTGGTAATTTCCTGCATGTATTCTTCCACCAAATCAGGTATTGGCTCATAAAAACGGTTAGCCGCTTCGCGAGCCTGGAAGTAGATATCAGGGTTCTGAGCGGTACCTCTTGTTACAGGATGCTCAGGGTTTAATGCATTGTCGCGGAATTTTTGAACATCTTCCCATGGGAAAAGGTCAGCTAAATCTTCCGTTTCGAAGTATTCAACTTTTTGAATTTCGTGTGAAGTGCGGAAACCATCAAAGAAATGGAGGAATGGAACGCGTGTTCTTAACGAAACAAAATGTGCAATGGCGGCAATGTCCATCTCTTCCTGAACACTGCCGGTAGCCAGCATGGCAAAACCGGTTTGGCGGGTTGACATCACATCGCTGTGGTCGCCAAAAATCGAGAGTGCCTGAGCCGCTAAACTACGGGCACTAACATGAAATACCGCGGGCAACAGTTCACCCGACATTTTATACATATTGGGAATCATCAAAAGAAGACCCTGCGAGGCAGTAAATGTGGTGGTAAGTGCACCTGACTGTAACGAACCGTGAACAGCACCCGAGGCGCCCCCTTCCGATTGCATTTCTACCACTTTAACAGTTTCTCCAAAGATGTTTTTTCTTCCGTAAGCTGACCATTCGTCAACATACTCTGCCATCGTTGAGGATGGGGTGATGGGATAAATAGCTGCCACTTCGCTGAACATATAGGCTATGTGAGCAGCGGCATAGTTACCATCACATGTGATGAATCTCTTTTTATTACTCATAATTATTTATTTAGAAAGCAAAGCTTAAAACGTTCGCTAAATTTTTTGCAAAAGTAACTTTTTAATGCTTCTAAATTTAAGGTATTAAAATCGGTTATTATAATTTAAAACGAATTTAGATTGGTCTCTTTTTCTGCATCACAAAAAATTAAGATAATGAATATGATTTGATTTCCTAAAGTTTATTAATATGTAAAATGTTCAATATTTCATACTAACCTTTTTACTATTTTTACGGTCAAAATATTGACATTAATCTAAAAACAATTATTATGAACATAGAAACAAAATATCTGGGATTAACCCTCAAAAACCCAATCATTGTTGGAGCCAGTAATTTGGTTACAGATATCAATATGTTACAAAAACTGGAGGAGTCAGGTGCTGCCGCTATTGTGTATAAATCGCTTTTTGAAGAGCAGATAAATTTGGAAAACCTTCAGATGGAAGAAGAGCTTACCCAATACGATGACCGTCATGCCGAGATGGGTTCGTTTTTTTCGTCGGATGTTTACGAGGCCGGCCCTGATGAGTTTTTAATGCATTTTAAGGAGGCTCGTAAAGCCATCAAAATTCCTCTTATTGCGAGTCTCAATGCCGTATACGACGATAATTGGTACGAGTACGCGAAAAAGCTGGAGGAGGCAGGGGCCGATGCTATTGAGCTTAATTTTTATAATAATCCGCGTGAATTTGATTTGGAAGGCCGGGCTATTATTCTTGAAGAACTGGACGTTATTAAAGGGGTGAAGAATGCGGTAAAGATTCCGGTAAGTGTTAAATTAAGTCCCTATTACACTAATATTTTGTACACTGTTAAAGAAATGGAACGTGCTGGAGCTGATGGGTTTGTATTGTTTAATCGTTTGTTTCAACCCGATATCGATATCCATAAAGAGGAGATGCATTTTCCGTACAACCTGAGTCAACAACAGGACAACAGGCTTCCGCTACGTTATGTGGGGATTTTATACGATAATATGAAAGCTGATGTTTGCGCCAACTCCGGTATTTTTAATGGCGACGATGTGATTAAAATGCTGCTTGCGGGTGCCAATGTAGTTCAGGTTGTAAGTACAATATATAAACATGGCCCACAGCAGATTTCGAAAATGTTAGAAGATATAGAAATTTGGATGGCCAATAAGCAATATGCATCGATAGAAGATTTTAGAGGTCATCTTTCCAAGAAAAATGTTAAAGATCCCTATGCTTATCGTCGTGCTCAGTATGTTGATATTTTGATGAAATCAGCAGAGATATTTAAAAAGTATCCGGTGATGTAGAGGTTTGGAGTGCGGTGAAGTTTGGAGTGACTGGAGTTAGGGGTTAGGAGTTAGGGGTTAAGGGTTAAGAGTTATGGGTAAGTGTGGTTTAACATCTGCAATTTCCA
>CAZKGB010000280.1:0-3991 GCA_964551935.1 uncultured Lentimicrobiaceae bacterium
TGCTCAAATTTGACCCGGATTTTTTACCGGACAACAATGTAAAATTATCAAATATCCCGTTTTCGCATAAGCATAAAAGCTGCTGCAACAAATATAACCATCCAGGCCGAACTAACCAAAATATCTTGTGTAGCAACATATTCTCTAAAATTCACACCAAACAACTTCATTAATGCTGAATTCGGGACATCAATCAAATTGCTCATGGCTTTGACAGGCAGAAAAGCAGCAACCTCATCAGGTAGTTTGTAAGCGATTATTCGTTCAAGGATAAAATAATAAAAGGATAGCAAACCGATGGCCAAAGCCGACCGCCGCAATAAAAATGCAATAAAAAGCGCAAAACTTCCAAATGCCAATAATTCCAAAAAGTAAGCAGGGAGGAAAAACAGTTTCCGTGTAACCAGTTCCCAGGTAAGGGCTTTGGTTTTAATCAATCCCATTACCAGTGAAGGAAAGAAGAGTATCAAAGTGGCCGCCAACGATAACAGTACCACAAAAAGAATTTTTGACCACACAAACTGATTTCTGCTCATTCCGTTCATCACATTCTGTCGCAACGTGCGATACGAAAACTCATTGGAAACAAAAAACACGATAATAAGGGCTAAAAATATTTTAAACATTCCCGCCAGATAGGCCATATTATGCCACACGTAGGGAAAAGCATAGAATGAGAACTTAGGAATGGGCACGGCTGAATCGTTGCCGACTTTCGACAGCACCGTACTGTTTAAAAACTGTTCGATCCCCACGATGGAAGCAGTCATGGTAACAATATAAGTAATAAATAAAACCCAAAACGTCCGGCTCTTGCTGTACTTATAAAAGTCTATTTTAATTAATCTAAACATTTTGTTCTGATAAAAGTTCGAGGAAATAATTTTCAAGTGATTTTTTACGGGAAGTGAGGTGGCTTACATAAATTCCTTTGTTTGCCAGCAGTCTGTTAATCTCGGCAGGTTCAACTTTCCTGGTAAGCTCTGCAATCAACAAACCATTTTCAATACTGGTTACCGAAACAAACTCCTCCTCTTCCAGTGCCCGTTGAAGATTATCCATATCGTAAGCGGCCAGCTCCATTGTTATCGAAGAGCGCAACACACCCGAAACGCTGCCGGCGTGCAGCTTTTTTCCCTTTTCCAAAACAACCACATGAGTACAAATCTTCTCCACTTCATCCAACAGGTGACTGGCCAGCACGATGGTCATCCCGCGTTTGGCGATGGAAACAATCAAATCGCGTATTTCGACAATCCCGGTTGGGTCAAGCCCGTTGGTGGGTTCGTCTAAAATCATCACTTCCGGATTTCCAAGTAACGCTGCAGCAATAGCAAGACGTTGTTTCATTCCCAGCGAATAGGTTTTAAACTTACTGTTTTTTCTATCCTCAAGACTAACCACTTTTAACACCTCGTTAATTTCAGAAGGAGCAGCATCCTTAATGGCGGCAATAATTTTCAAATTATCGTATCCCGACAGGTAGGGATAAAACAACGGGGTTTCGAGCAAAGCGCCAATTTTTTTTCGTTGTTCATGCGTAGGTTCTTTTCCAAACCAGGAAAAAGTTCCCGAGGTGGCTTCCAATATTCCCAATAAAATTCCGAGGGTAGTGGTTTTTCCACTCCCGTTGGGACCAAGAAAGCCTAATATTTGACCGGGATATACTTCCAGCGAAAGGTTATCGAGTGCCTTCAGCTTTCCGTAATACTTTGTAAGGTTATTGATGGATAAAATAGGTGGTTGCTTCATAAACAATTATTCAAAATGATAAAACTATACGAATGCCGGTTAATGTTTAAACAAAAACAGGATTTATCAGCTGCGAAAAGGAGAATCAGCTTCTTTATAAAATAAACGATTCCGTCAGGTATTTGTTACAATAATTGTTAAAAATGACTGTTAGTTAAGTTTTTCCGTTATTTTTGCCGCACTTTAATAAAAAATTTTAACAAACCTATATTATGGAAGTTGGTAAAAACAAAGTAGTTACACTCACATACACCCTTCATTTAAACGATGAAAACGGAGAGGTAATTCAAACAGTTGACAAACAAAAACCTTTTGTTCACCTTTTTGGTGTTGGCACTTTACTCCCTGCTTTTGAAGAGAATATGGCAGGCTTAAAAGCTAATGATACTTTTGGTTTTAAGCTCAATGCAGAAGATGGTTACGGAAACCCTTCGGATGAAATGATTATTGAACTTGAGAAGAAGATTTTTGAGATTGATGGCAAAATTGACGACGAGATGGTATCAATAGGTAAAACCATTACCATGCAGGATCAAAACGGCAATCCTCTTGACGGCAAAGTAATGGCCGTTAAAGAAGAGAGTGTTATCATGGACTTCAATCATCCCCTGGCCGGTGAAAACCTTTATTTCACGGGAACCATTTTGGATGTAAGAGAAGCTTCGGAAGAAGAGATGAATCATGGGCATGTTCATGGAGATGGTGGTCATCACCACTAGTAAACATGTAAAGATGTAAAAAAGGCTGCTTGATTTTTTCAGGCAGCCTTTTTTGTTGCACCAATTTACTGTTTACCCTACCGAGCCGACATGCTTTTGTCTCTGATTTTTTTGAATTCCGAACCGGATTTCCAGTTGGGAAAACTATTTTCGTTGGCCAGTTTTAATCCCAGCTCAAAATAGAGTCTGGTATCCTGCACCAGCCCTTCGGCCTCATCGGAGGAGTGATATTCATCGCTGGGCTGATGATAATGATTGGTCCAGTAATCTTTTACTTTTTCAAAAGTCCATGCTTTGCCATGCTTTGCCGACTCGGTCCACCCTTTGCAAAAAAGTGACGGTACGCCATATTTTGCAAAACTAAAATGATCGGAGCGGAAATACATTCCGTTTTCGGGGTGAGGCTCTTCCACCACATAGCGATGTTGTTTTTCTGCTATCTCAGTCACATAATCATCCAACTCCGATTGTCCATAACCGGTAATGGTAACATCTTTCATTTTTCCCATGGGGATAAAAAGTTCATAATTGATGTCAGCTACCGTTTTGTTTAACGGAAAAACCGGATGTGTAACATAAAACTCCGAACCTATCAACCCCTCTTCTTCGGCAGTGATAGCCAAAAATAGTACCGAGCGCTTTGGCTTGACAGATAGTTCGGAAAAAGCTTTAGCCGTTTCGAGCAGGCATGCCAGCGGGTAACCATTGTCGGCAGCGCCGTTGTATATAGAATCGCCATTTATTTTAGGGCCGATACCAAAATGATCCCAATGTGCCGTGTACACAACACATTCGTCCGGGGTAACCGAACCGGGAAGTAGCGCCAGCACATTATGAGAAACATCGAATTTAAGATGATTATTAAGTTGAAGGCTTACTTTGGCAGGAAGCGGAACCGGCTTAAAGTCGGGCTGCAAAGCTTGCTTAGCGAGATCGTGGAGATTGTAACCCAGGTTGGCAAATAGTTTAGTAGCCGCATCGGTGGTAAGCCATCCTTCGAAAGCGCAGCGCGACAGATTGTTATCTTTTGCACGCAGCAGCAAGTCGGCGTTGAGAGCGCTATTACGCAACACACCCCAGGGATAGCCTGCCGCCCCGGTTTCGTGAATAACCATAACCCCCGTGGCACCCTGGCGGGCTGCTTCTTCGTATTTATAGGTCCAACGACCGTAATAGGTCATTTTTTTACCTTTAAAAAGGGTGGTATCCCGAAGGGCATAACCGGGGTCGTTAACCAACATAACCACGGTTTTACCTTTTACATCGATGTTTTTGTAATCGTTCCAGTTATACTCGGGGGCCACGATGCCATAACCTACGAATACTAACGGTGAATTTTCGACAGTTACCTTTTCCTGAATTCTACGCGTTGAAGCGGTGTATTCATCAAGGAATTTAAGGGTGAAATCACCTTTGTCGGATTGGATTAACAAATCACCGGCAGGTTTCCCCTTGATTTCCACCATAGGGACTTCCTGAAAGTAACTCCCGTGGTTGCCGGGTTGTAAACCCAGTTTCTG
>CAZKGB010000281.1:0-3989 GCA_964551935.1 uncultured Lentimicrobiaceae bacterium
TTCGCACCCTTCGACGGGCTCAGGGTTCGGCTCAGGGTTCGGCTCAGGGGTCAGCTCGGGGTTCAGCTCAGGGTACAGCTCAGGGGTCAGAGCTCAAGGTACGATCAGGACATGTTTAGACATTGGTTTTGTACTTTGATTATCTTAGCCGCGCAAAATTTAAAGAGATGAAATATCGTGTGCTATTTGTGTGTTTAGGAAATATTTGCCGGTCACCCAGTGCGGAAGCGGTGTTTAACGGATTGATACAAAAGAAAGGTGAAGAGCAACTTTTTGAGATTGACTCCGCAGGTACTTCAGGTTATCACCGGGGAGAACCCGCCGACGCCCGTATGCAAACACATGCCATAAAACGAGGATACAACCTGACATCTATATCAAGACCCTTTAACCCGGAAACCGATTGGGATTACTTCGACTTTATCGTAGCCATGGACGATAACAACATGAGAGAATTGAGGAGAATGGCTCGAAACAAAGGGGATTTAAAGAAACTACACATGATGACCGACTTTTCTCACCGGTTTAACTACGATCATGTACCCGATCCCTATTACGGCGGCGCACAAGGTTTTGAACTGGTTCTTGATTTATTGGAAGATGCGGGGGAAGGTCTTTACGATTACATCAAAAAACAAAAATCGTAACTGTTGTAAAAAGAGTTTGCGGTGGTAAACTTGAATACCCCCTCTTTACCAGTTTAAATAATGGAGTATGAAATGAGTTGACTGGTACGATTCAATAATTTGATTTCGTGATTCCTCGGCTTCTTTATAGGTTTCAAAACCGTTTGATACCCGATGTCCCCGGTCGGCCTTGGGCCAATTGGGAACCTTTTTTAACAACAACTCGTTGTACTTATAAGTTAAGTGATATTTTTTATACTCCTTATGGATGTTGCTGATGTACAAATGATAGGCTTTGTTGCCTCCACCCGAAGGATCGCAATAGCATGAAGAAAATACGTAATAGTAATAGGGGCCGAAATTAATATAGGGTGTGGTAGCTTCGTTAAAAATACTTGAAGTAACCTCTTTTTTAATCACGGGATTGATGGTGTTTTTATAAACTCTTGCCATAAAATCGTAGCAAATAGTTACTCCGGCAAGAAGCAGGTCGTAATCGCCATCGCCATCGTAGTCGCCCCACTTTACCAATCCCGATGCCACACCGGGCAATCCCGCAACAATATCTTTAAAACGAAACCCGCCCATGTTTTCGTAAACATAGGAGTAAGAGCGCTCCAGCGACTCACCGGTCATGGCAATATCGAGGTCACCATCGTGGTCGTAATCAGCCAAATCGATAAAACATCCTTTGAGCCCTCTGATCTCTGTTGGAACTTCCTTAAAAAACCCTTTTTCGTTACTATATATTCTACAGGTGGGATATCCGTATTCATCTTCGCCACTAACGATAAAATCCAAATCGCCATCGTTATCCAAATCGCCCCACTTACCATAACTGTGTTTTAAGGGTACGAAGTCCTGCTTTAACCGTAAATATTTTCGCTGATGATATTTATAAATTGCCGTGTAAGGATGTCCGCCCACATCACCTGTAATAAGAATATCCAGTTTGCCATCACCATCGTAATCGCCCCAATCGGCATTACCGTAATAAACACCCGGAACGCCTGAAACCAGTTCATCAAAGTTTCCGTTATTGTTTTGATAAATGGTTGTCGTTAATTGATTGTTGGCATCTTTTCCGGTGGCCAGAATATCAAGGTCTTTATCGTGGTCGAAATCACCCCAAACCACCGAGCCGTCCACCACCGGATTAAACAACTGGTTATCCTGCACGTAACGATAAGCCCCTTTATTATTATACAACCTCATTACAGGTGTGTTATATTCGGTTAATCCGGTTACGATAAGGTCGGAATCGCCATCGCCATCGTAATCAGCCGAAGCGGAAGCCCCACTGTAAAGTGCCGGCAATGTTGATTTGGTGTAAACAAAATGGTTGGCATCTTTATACTTGTTAACCTGCCCCGTAACGATATGCTTATCGTTAAGGAAATACTCACCGCTTACCCAAATTCCCATCTGTTTGCTGTTGGGAACATCAAGCCACTCGGCAACGGGAGCCATCACCCCTTTCAGGTTGGTTTTAACCTGTACCAGTGTTTGACCATGCGTGAAAGTCAACAGCAGCACTAAAAAAATGGAAAGAGTGGCTTTTTTCATAAACAGAGAAAACGGTTTTCAGGGATAAAAATAGTCATTTGCTGCCTATAATTACAAATTAGCTTTAAAATACTCTGTAATCTTTGTATAAAGATGCGCCCGGTCTTTACCTCTTACGTTGTGTTCATGCCCCGGATAAACGAAATAATCCATCTGTTTACCATCCTTAATAGCAGCTTGTAAAAACAGCAGACTTTGCTGCCAAACTACTGTGGGATCCATGGTTCCGTGAATCACCAACAGCTTCCCTTCCAGGTTATCAACATAATTCAGAAGGTTCGCGTTTTTATACCCTTCGGGATTGGTTTGAGGGGTATCCATATAACGTTCGCCGTACATCACCTCGTAATATTTCCAGTCGATGACAGGGCCACCGGCTACTGCTACTTTAAATACACCGGGATTTTTAAGTTTTAACGAAAGGGTCATAAAGCCACCATAACTCCAACCGTCAACACCAATCCGGGTTGAATCAACATAAGGAAGCGATTTCAGGTAGTTAACCCCTGTCATTTGATCATCCACTTCAAGGGTTCCCAGATTTCTAAAAACAGCTTGCTCAAAATCGCGACCTCGATTAGCCGAACCACGGTTATCAAGCGTGAACACCACATAGCCCTGCTGCGCCAGATAGTTTAAAAACAGGCCGGCACCACCTACCCACGAATCGGTGATAAGCTGCGCGTGGGGGCCTCCGTAAACATAAACAATGGCCGGATATTTTTTTGTAGAATCGAAATCGGGAGGAGTGATAATACGACAATAGAGTTCAGGAGTATTGTTTGGTTTTATTGTAAAAATAGCTGTTTTTCCCAGCTTATAATCTTTTAACGGGTGATTGTTTGCTTTGATAATCCTAATCTCTTTTCCGTTTTTATTGACCAGCTTATACTCACGAGCTGTTTCGGTATTGCTATAGATGTCGATAATATATTTTCCATCGTAACTAACAAAACCGGTATGCGTTCCGTGATCGGGCGAAATTCGCACTACCTCACCACCATTCAGATTTACACTGTAAATATTTTGTTCCAGCGGGCTCTCTTTGGTGGCATTAAAAAATAGTTTGTCCTTTCCAAAAAAGCCCATAAAGTGGGTTACAACCCAATTTCCCTTTGTTAACTGACGCAGTAACTTACCCTCGGTATTGTAGAGGTATAGATGGTCGAATCCATCACGTTCGCTAAACCAGATAAATTCATCAGGCTTGTTGGGATTGAAATAGAGCGGATGTTCCGGCTCAACATACTTCGGGTTTTTTTCTTCAAACAGTGTTTTAACCAAATTGCCCGAAGCCACATCGTATTGGTTTAGCTTCATGTGGTTCTGGTCGCGGTTTAAAATAGCGATATAAATGTACTTCCCGGAAGGATCCCAGGTTACTGCCGTCAGATAATGGTCTTTCGGCTCTCCGGTTTTTAAAAACAGGGTGCTGCCGGTTTCGGGGTTAAACACACCCAAAGTTACCTGATGGCTGGTTTCGCCGGCCATGGGATATTTAGTGTTCTTTACCGTGGCAATACGAGTATCAATATTTACCAACGGATAGTCGGCAACCATGGTCTCATCTTTACGGTAAAAAGCCAGTAAATGACCTTTGGGAGACCAGAAAATTCCATGATCAATACCAAACTCGTTGCGCGAAACAATTTGACCATTGACAATACCGCTATTTTTGTCCTGTGTAACAGGAATAATTTTCCCATCCTTCGCCAAATAAAGATTATTGGCAAGGGTAAAAGCAATTTGGTCAGTTTTTGGATTGAGAGAAATATTTTCCGCCGTATCAGGTAGTTG
>CAZKGB010000282.1:0-2644 GCA_964551935.1 uncultured Lentimicrobiaceae bacterium
AGGGCATAAAATTGAAATTTTATTAAACGTCATTATGATTACATTTGCGGTATGAATCAACTGATGAAGGAAAATATCCGGATTGCATTGGCGAGTATCAAAAGCCATAAGCTGAGGGCGGTACTTACAATGCTGATAGTGGCTTTCGGGATAATGGCATTGGTTGGTATTCTTACTGCTATCGACAGTTTAAAAGGCTCTATCTCGGAAAATTTTCAAATGATGGGTTCCAATACTTTTTCCATAATGAACCGTCAGGCGATAGTTCTGGGCGGACGTCACCGTACAAAAAATTATTTGCCGATAACCTATGATGTGGCTCAAAAGTTTAAAAAGCGTTTTGACTTTCCCGGTTTTTGCTCGTTAACAGCGTGGGCAAAAGGAGCAGCAACGATAAAATATCGTGACAAAAAAACGAATCCCAATATTGCAGTACGCGGGATAGACGAAAATTATCTGAAAACATCGGGGATGGAGATTGACAAAGGAAGGAATTTTACGGCTCACGAGATGCAATACGGCAGCCGTTCGATGATAATAGGCGCGGAAGTGGCATCGAAACTTTTCGGACAAACGGACCCGGTAGGCAAAATCGTAACCCTTAATGCCAATAAATACAAGGTGGTAGGAGTGTTGAAAGCCAAAGGCTCGTCAATGGGATTCGGCGGAGACAGAAACTGCTTTATCACTTTAAGCCACCTGCGGCAGAGATATTACCGTCCGAATATGAATTTTACCATAAATTTTATGGTTGCCCGTCAGGAGCTTATGGATGCAGCCGTGGACGAAGCAACGGGGCTTTTCAGGGTGATAAGAAAACTGAAAGCTGATGAAGAAAATAATTTCACTATCATCAAAAGCGATTCAATCTCCCGCCTTCTGATAGAAAATCTGAAATATGTAACCCTTGCAGCTATTATAATTGCACTTATAACACTGCTGGGTGCCTCGGTGGGACTGATGAATATTATGCTGGTGGCGGTAAGCGAACGCACCCGCGAAATCGGGGTGAGAAAAGCTCTTGGCGCCACCAATCAAACTATTAAAAATCAATTTCTTGTGGAATCGGTAGTGATAACCGAACTGGGAGGGATGTTGGGGATTGTTTTGGGGATTGTTTTGGGGAATATAGTAACAATAATGGCCGGAGGACGGTTTACCGTTCCCTGGTTGTGGGTGTTTATCGCCATTACGGTCAGCCTCGCCGTGGGACTGGCAAGCGGTATCTATCCCGCAATGAAAGCGTCAAAACTCAGCCCGATAGAAGCGTTGAGGTTTGAATAGAGAAAATTCATGAATTTTCTCTTCAAACCAACAAACCTAATAACCTAACAACAAAATCAACCTGCAAGTCCGTGAATCTCTGCGCCTTAGCCTCAGCCTCCTGTCCAGACCGAGCGCAGCGAGCGTCAGGAAGCCTCAACCTTAGCCTTAGCCTCAGCCTTTACCTCATCCCTTAACCGCCTTAATTCCCGGAAGCTCTTTTCCTTCAATATATTCGAGCATTGCGCCGCCACCGGTCGAGACATAGGACATCATTCCGGCAAGGTCGTATTTGTTTACTGCCGCTACGGAATCACCGCCACCAACAGCGGAATATCCGCCGGCGTTTGTCATGGAAGCCACGGCAAGAGCTACCGCTTTGGTACCACGCTGAAAACTGTTCATCTCAAAAACGCCCATGGGACCATTCCACAAAACCATTGCCGAATTAAGCACGGTATCCACAGCTTTTTTAATACTTTCCGGACCAATGTCAAGCCCCATCCATCCGTCGGGGATTTCACCGGAAGGCAGAATCTTTGTGTTGGCATCATCGGCAAATCTGTCGGCAGCAACAACATCCACCGGCAAGATAATGTTCACTCCGGCGGCAATCATCGCCATAAGCGTTTCGCGGGCTTCATCAACCTTGTCAGCCTCGAAAAGAGAACCGCCGATATTGCCTCCAAGGGCTTTGACAAAAGTAAAAACCATACCGCCGCCGATTATCATATTGTCAACCTTGCCGATAAGATTACGGATAATATCAATCTTTGATGAAACTTTAGCGCCTCCAATAATGGCTGTATATGGATGTTCGTCGCTGTTTAATACTTTTTCCAGATTTACAACCTCGTTTTCCATCAGAAAACCGAAGCTTTTTTCTTCTTTGAAAAATTCCGCAATTACCGCAGTGGAAACATGGGCACGGTGAGCTGTTCCAAAGGCATCGTTGATATAAAAATCGCCAAGGGAGGCAAGCTCTGCCGCAAAATCTTTATCACCCTTTTCCTCCCCGGGATAAAATCTGATATTTTCAAGTAACATAACATCGCCGTCCCTGAGACCGTCAGCAGCATTCCGCACATCATCACCGATAAGTTCAGGAAGAAAAACAACATCTTTCCCGAGCAGTTGCGACAGATGTTTTGCCACGGGAGCCAGCGACAAATCAGGATTTACCTTTCCCTTGGGACGACCCAAATGCGACATCAGAATAAGCCTTCCCCCGTCGGATAATATTTTCTTTACCGTAGGTAACGACATACGGATACGGGTGTCGTCCGTAACATTCTTTTCAGCGTCAAGAGGTACGTTATAATCAACCCTCATTAAAACACGCTTGCCTTTTAAGTTTGTTGATGAAAGGTTTTTCATAGAA
>CAZKGB010000282.1:2744-3963 GCA_964551935.1 uncultured Lentimicrobiaceae bacterium
CCTCATTAAAACACGCTTGCCTTTTAAGTTTGTTGATGAAAGGTTTTTCATAGAATTAGAGTTTTGTTGTTAATAAAATATATTGGAGTGGTGGGGTGGTGGAGTGGTTCTTGGTTGGTAGGTTAGTAGGTTCTTGGTTAAACAACCTTGATTCTGTCAAAAAGCTCTTTGCGGTAGAGGCCTCCGATGGGAAGCATCTTCATTTTGCTTTCCACAAGAAGTTCGGGATATTTAATGGAAAATATCTTATCAATATTCACAATATACGACCTGTGAATCCTGATAAAGAGTGATGCGGGCAGAACTTTCATAATGTCGCGCATGGTGGAATGAACCATATAGACATTGTCGGAAGTGTGGATATTTACATAATCTTTCTTGGCTTCGATATAATAAATATCCGGAATCCTTATTTTGTTTAATTTATAATCGGCCCTGACAAAGATATAATTATTAAAATTTTCTTCGTTTTTTGGCATTATTTCCTGTGTTTTACGGAAGTTCTCCACCGAAAGATTAATGTTTACTTTCAGCTCAAAATCTTTTACGGGTTTCAGTATCAAAGCCGTTGCGGAAGAGGCTATTATATCTTCAGCCAAATCGGTTTTGTTTTCTGAGGCTATAAACAATACAGGAGTGTTATACTTCTCCCTAATGACTTTTTCTGCATCAACACCTGAAAAATCCATGTCAAAAAAAGTATCCATCAAAACAAGGTCAACTCTTTTGTTTTCAAGAACTTCCAAGGCCTTGCCGGGAGATTCGACATAATCGACAACTTCAAAACCAAGGCTTTGTAACCTGTTTTTCAGATCGATTTCTACATTTGATAAGTTTTCTGCTATTAAGAGTTTCATGAGTGTATGGGTGATTTTTGGTTCTAGGTTGGTAGGTTAGTAGGTTTTATGTTCTTGGTTCTCGGTTAGTAGGTTGGCGGAGACTCCGGTGGCTGAGCGAAGTCGAAGTCAGGAGTCGAAGCCGGTTCGCGGTTCTAGGTTCTTGGTTCTTGGTTCTTGGTTCTTGGTTCTTGGTTGGTAGGTTAGTAGGTTCTAGGTTGGGGTTATTCTTATTTAGATTTTTTGTTCTCCGGGAGTAAAATTGTGTTGGTTTAGACTTAGATTGTGTCGCTGCGCGACCATTCGAGAAAATTCATGAATTTTCTCATCAAACCAAATAACCTAATAATAATTTCAACCTTCCAACCTAAAAACCAATATTA
>CAZKGB010000283.1:0-3938 GCA_964551935.1 uncultured Lentimicrobiaceae bacterium
AGGCTTTCAAACATTTTCTCTCCTATTTGATAATTTCACTGCTGCTTTTTATTTCAAACAATGGTTGCAAAGGGTTTTTCCTGTAAAAATTCATAACCTGCTCATGCACTTCATCTTTATGGGCAGTTGTAGCATCATCAATAATTACTGTATAAATATGAAATTTTATCTTCAATAAAGTTGACAAAATAACAACTGCTTGCGTTATGTTGCGCTACACCCCACTCATAAGATCCATCTGTTGCTTTTTCGGCAGGCTCTCCACCACGAGGGTGTACGAGTGATCGATAAGTTCTTTAACAAGCTCATCGGGAAGTGTTTGATTAAAAGTAACCGTATTCCAATGTTTTTTATTCATGTGCCAACCGGGTACAATCTCGGCATACCGTTCACGTAACTCAATGGATTTAGCCGGATGACACTTTAAATTAATTTTCGTCCCGTCTTCAAGACTTATTAGTGCAAACATTTTATTTAGCACCTTAAACACCAAAGTTTGTTTATCAAACGGAAACGACTCATTCGCACCCTTTTTTGATAAACAATAAGTCCGTACTTCCTCAACATTCATAATAAAATATAGTTTAAAAACCGTTGGTCGTTAAAATGATTACAGCTATCCACCTGACAAAAATAGATTAAAATATTTTGTTACATCAAAACAAATGGTTCAAATTATAACATTCTGTATTTTAAAAATATAGGCAGTATAAAAAAAACAGCCGCTAATTATTCAGCGTGGTAATTAAGAAACTTCTTGCAGGTTTATCAATTTAAATTACATTTGCAGTTAAAGAGATAAGTATTTTTCAATAATAGTGTGTACTATTATAACTTATCTCTTTTTTTATGAAACTGAAAATTAATAAATTATGGGTCTAAAAGAAAAAACCATTGATTTAAAAGCTCGCATGAGAAACGCCTTAAAAGGTGGCGGCGACAAGGCCATTGAAAAACAAAAGGCCGTTGGGAAATTAACAGCCCGCGAACGGATTCTTTCGTTACTTGATCCCAAGTCATTTCACGAATACGATCTATTTGTTGAACACGCGGCCAAAGATTTCGACATGGATAAAAAATATCTCCCGGGTGATGGTGTATTAACAGGCACAGGCACGCTTAGTGGTCATCCGGTTTGTATTTACGCACAAGACTTTACCGTGGCCGGCGGTTCGCTTGGCTGGATGCACGCCAAGAAGATTACCAAAATTATGGATCATGCTTTAAAACTTAAAGTACCTTTGATAGGGATCAACGATTCGGGAGGCGCACGTATCCAGGAAGGGGTAAACTCGTTGGCAGGTTACGGCGAAATATTTTTCCGTAACACGTTGGCTTCGGGGGTTATTCCTCAAATATCGGTTATTCTCGGGCCTTGTGCCGGAGGGGCGGTTTATTCGCCGGCGCTAACCGATTTTGTTTTTGTGGTGGATAAGATATCGAAAATGTTTATTACAGGTCCCGAGGTTATTAGATCGGTATTGGGTGAGGAAATTTCGATGGAAGCACTTGGAGGAGCCAGGGTACATTGCGAAACCACAGGCAATGCCCATTTTTATGCCGAAAGTGAAGAACAGTGTTTTAGCCAAATCAAGAAGTTAGCCAGCTTTATTCCGTGGAACAACACCCGCAAAGCCGAACGCTTTCCGAAAAAGTCACCCAAAACACGCCAATATAAAATTGACGCTATTATTTCGGAAGACCCGAAAGAGCCTTATGATGTTCGTGATGTTATTAAATCGCTTACCGACGACTCCGATTTCTTAGAAATTATGGAGATGTTTGCACAAAATCTGGTGATTGGTTTTGGCCGGATGAATGGCGAAACCGTTGGTTTTGTTGCCAACCAGCCGCTGGTTCTTGCCGGCGTACTCGATGTGGACTCTTCTGACAAGGCCGCCCGGTTTATTCGCTATTGCGATGCTTTTAACATACCGCTAATCACCCTTGTTGACCTGCCTGGTTATCTTCCCGGGGTTGATCAGGAACACGCCGGTGTTATTCGTCATGGTGCCAAAGTGCTGTATGCCTATTCCGAAGCCACCGTACCAAAGATTACCCTCATTATGCGAAAAGCTTACGGTGGTGGTTATATCGCTATGTGTTCGCACCACTTGCGTGCCGATTTTGTATTTGCCTGGCCTACGGCTGAAATTGCCGTTATGGGGCCTGAAGGTGCAGCCAACATTATTTTCCGTAAAGAGATTGCCTCAGCCAAAAATCCTGACAAAGTACGTCAGGAGAAAGTTGAAGAGTACAAAGAAAAATTTGCTAACCCTTATGTTGCAGCAGCTTATGGTTACATTGACGCAGTAATTGAACCCAACGAAACCCGTAAGATTCTGATTCATGCCTTAGAAATTTCGGCTGAGAAGGATGTGAGTATGCCATCAAAAAAACACGGAATACCTCCATTTTAATAATCCTGAGTTATGGCAAAAAAAAGAGTTGAAAAAAAAGAATCCACTACTCCCATGGAAATACTCAAGGTTGACGATGTTGCCTATACAACATTGCTTACCAAAAAGTTTAAGGAGCGGAAAAAATACGAACCTAACGACCCCAAAAAGGTGGTGGCCTTTATTCCGGGAAATATTGTTGCTGTTTCGGTAAAAAAAGGGTCAAAGGTTGCACTTAACGACAAGATAATAGGGCTTGAAGCCATGAAGATGATTAATCAGGTGGTAGCTCCTATTGATGGTGTAGTTAAAAAAGTTCATGTAAAAGTAGGTGATATCGTTTCAAAAAACCAACTTTTGATTGAGCTGGAATAATGTGATTGCCTGAAACTGCTTAAATGATAGCCTCTTTTACTTTATCGGTAAATAGTTTTCCGTATAATTTTGTAATCAAATTAGCATCTTTGAGAGGTTTTCTATCGTCAATATTGCCGGGTGTAATAATAAAATCCATTAATTACCCCCGGCAGTTACAACCCTATATATAATTTAAAACCAAAGCGATGCTCTGTAACGGAAGTATGAGGTTTATTGAAAGTTACCTGTTCCCATACATCTCCTCATAATACTTTTGATAATCACCTGAAGTAGTGCTATCGAGCCACTCCTGGTTGTTCAAATACCAATCTACGGTTTTTTCTATGCCCTCCTCAAACTGAAGCGAAGGCTTCCAGCCCAGCTCTTTTTGCAGTTTTGACGAGTCGATGGCATAACGCAAATCGTGGCCTGCACGGTCGGTTACATACGTAATCAGTTTTTCGGAAGTTCCCGGTTCACGTCCCAGTTTTTTGTCCATCACACTGATTAAAACCTTAATCAAATCGATGTTTTTCCACTCATTATGGCCACCAATATTGTATGTTTCGCCATCAGGACCGTTGTGATAAATAACATCAATTGCGGCAGCATGATCAATAACATAAAGCCAGTCGCGAACATTTTCGCCTTTACCGTAAACGGGAAGCGGTTTGTTATGCCTGATATTGTTCAGGAACAAAGGAATCAGCTTTTCAGGAAACTGGTTGGGACCGTAATTGTTGGAACAGTTTGAAATAATGGTCGGCAAGCCGAATGTGTCGTGATAGGCTCTTACAAAATGGTCAGAACCTGCTTTAGAGGCCGAGTAGGGACTGTGCGGGTCGTAGGCTGTATCTTCAGTAAAAAAACCTTCATTTCCCAGTGTGCCGTAAACCTCATCGGTTGAAACATGATAAAACCTCTTACCTTCCAGGTTATCTTTCCAAATTGCTTTCGCGGCATTCAGCAGATTAACGGTACCGATAACATTGGTCACCACAAACTCCATGGGATTTTCAATAGAGCGGTCAACATGCGATTCGGCGGCAAGGTGAATAACCCCGTCGAATTGATGCTCCTTAAACAGATTCATGATAAAATCAACATCCACGATATCGCCTTTTATAAAGGTGTAATTGGGCTTGCTTTCCACATCAACAAGGTTTAGCAGGTTTCCCGCAT
>CAZKGB010000284.1:0-3926 GCA_964551935.1 uncultured Lentimicrobiaceae bacterium
GGTGGCATATTTTGAAAGATAAAGGGCAAGGTCTTTACCATTCAGGTAAAAATAAGTGTCGAAATCATCAAATTTATAATACGTCCACAGAAACTCATTATACTGCACACGGTTTTTCCCGAAGGTCATGTTTGAGCCATTATAAAACTGAGCACCGGCTGAAAATGACAAAGCCACAAACCCAATAACCAGTATTGTTTGCAAAATATTATATTTTAACCTGTTTGTGCTCATTTACTTTTGAGAATTAAAATGGCTAAATTAAAACAAAAATCAAACCGAAAGCAGGGGAAAGAAGGTCAATGTACCAAGATCAACAACTCAATATAAATCGGCAAAACCCATTTTACTTATCCGCCGGCAATAAGCCCATAAAAAGAAAAGCACCTATACCTTTTGCAATAACGGTTCATTGATAGATTGTGAAGACGGGCTGCAATATTTTACAGCTATTGAGCACAACAAGGATTCAATAATTACAAGGAATCTTAATGATTTCAAAGCCTCGAAATTACCTGTTATGCCAGCAAGACCATTTTTAGAAACGTTAAAATAAAACCCAACGCCGGATCGCCGTTTGGAGAAACCCGCCCGCATGCCGGTCAAAAATTATTGGTTAACTTTGTTTTGAAACCTTTGCCAACATTTTTGTTGATAATTATTTTACTTCGACTTAACCAACCCTATCCTTTCGGCTATCAGGAGGGACGAACTACGGCCTTAGACAAATTCTGTTTAGAAAAACACCATCCCGACACTATTGTACGCACGGTGGCTGAGCTTGTCGAAGCCACAATGCATAAAATATTACTTTGATTTAAAAATACAAAACATTCATTTTCTTTGCTTTTGATATTCTTCGGGTCCATCGATACCTTTCGTGCCCATCGCTACCTTCCCCTTCGCACCCTACGACAAGCTCAGGGTACTTGTGGCTCAGGGTGCGGCTCAGAGGGCAGACTCAAGACTCTTTAGGAGAATTGCTAAAGAACATCAATCTTTACTGCTATTTCAAAATTGCGTCCCGGCATGGCCCGCCAGATTACCGCCTGATATTGCACATTGAATATATTATTAAGTTTTAGTTGCAAGGCAACATTAAACTTATTAAAAAGCCAATTTTTTCCCAGCTGAACATCGTTAAGCCAATAGGCCGGCAACGTGTTAGAGTACGAATCGGCCGGGTTCATGGTGGTGGTTCTTGAGCCGGTGATAAGCGAAGTCCACCCCAAATTCCAACTTTTGTATTTCACATACAAAAAGGCATTTCCGTGATGAACGGGAATATAGATAAGCTGTCTTCCGCTGTAGCCCTTCTCAACAGCCAGTTTGCTTTCGTCGGTTGTTAGCGTGTAGGCATAAAATCCCGAAATCCGGTAGTACCAATCACCGCTGTTAACATTTAAACTGAGCGACATCTCCATTCCGCGAGCGTTAACATCTGCGATGTTCTCCGGTGTCCAATAGCGATAATCGGTTGGTTTCCATTGAATCCAGTTAGATATTTTATTGTAATAGCTGCTTATTTCGAGGTTAAAAGAAACATTTTTTGAGAACTTCTTCAGGTAGTTAATTCCCAGCTCTGCTTCCAGACCATCCTCCGGTTTAAGATGCGGGTTTCCTCCGGGATACCAATACAAATCGTTAAGCGTTGGAAGGTGATGGTTTCGTGAAACAGAGGCTCTGAAAAAGAGCTTTTCCTTTTTGAGTATTTTCAAATTTACACCGGCATACGGCATTAACGGCAAAAGTGTTCCATCAACCAACTCCTCTCTTACCAGCATATCCAGTGTAACTCTATTTACAAATTGCTTGCTAATACCCGCGTACAATGAGGTGGTCGACCTGGATTTCAACGAGCTGTAATTGGAACTCTTCACCCGATCAAAATCAAAATCCACACCGGCATTAAAGGTAAAATCACTTTTTAGTTGCCGCCTCCACTTTCCCTTTGCATAAAAACCCGAGGTGTTGTTTTTTGAGTCAATCAGGGTAACCGGTTGTGCCGAATCGTTTGAAGTAGTTGTTTTCAAATAGTAGTGCTGTTTTTCGTAAAACCAGGCGCCTTTAAGCTCCATTCTCGTTTTTCCTTTATGATAGAGCCAACCCAGCACATTCCTGGTAAAAAAGGCCTTTTGATACTCCTCAGGATCACCTCCTTTGTAAACATTGGTCATAATGGGTGGAATGTTCCGATTGTTCCACTGATTCCAACTCATCAGGCTGAGATGCTGAAAAGAATTGAGCTGCCAGGAGAATTGCTGTAAAAATCCACCGTTAAGATAGGAAGCATTTTGCTGTTTCATCCATTGCGACGGAAGCACACCATTGTTGTAATAGGAAAAAGCATTTTTTGATGTTTGCATCATCACACGGGTTTCGGAACTAATCTTCTCCCTTTCGAGATGAAGGATGGCTGCCGTGTTAAAACTGCCAAAGCTTCCTGCCGACTGACTAACATGAAAGGTTGGCCTCTCCCCTCTTTCCGGGTTGTTGGAGAGCAATACGCTTCCACCCAAAGCCCCACCCGTTTGAAACATCGAACCGCCGCCGTACATCAAGCTTACCTCATCAAAAAACGATTCGGGAATATATGAAAAATCAACCTGTCCCAGCATGGGTGAGTTAATGGTGAAGTCGTTCCACAATACTTTCGTGTGTGATGCCGAAGTACCGCGAAAGGAGGCGGAAGAGATACTTCCTTTACCATACGACTTAACAAATACCGGCGAAAAAGCCGACAGCAGCTGCCCTAAATCGAAATGCTCAAAATCGCGTTTCACGAGTGTGTCAATGGTGGTTTTTTTATACGAATCTTCAAAGGATTCTAAAACACCAATCACCTCAAACTCGCGAAGGTTCAGGGTATCAAAAATAGCCTGGCTTCTTGCGGCAACACTAGAAAGCATCAACCACAATAAAAGGTAAAGGGTTTTATGTTTCCTTGCCGGCATTATTTCTTTATCAGTTTAAAAACACGACGTTGGTGGTTGCCGTTTTCCATCTCCAGCAATAGCAGCCCT
Source organism: uncultured Lentimicrobiaceae bacterium (assembly GCA_964551935.1). Lineage (GTDB taxonomy): Bacteria > Bacteroidota > Bacteroidia > Bacteroidales > F082 > B16-G9. The sequence goes on from CAZKGB010000284.1 coordinate 3,024, forward strand.
TTTGGTAACGAAAAGAGGTCAATCCGGCGATTTCCTGTCGTGTTATAAGAGGCTAACAACTTTCCGGATACATCAAAAACTCTCACCGTCAGAACATTTACCGAAACTTCTACAAAATCTACACAGGGGTTTGGTTGGACAATCATATCGGTTGCACTATTCTGATAAACCGCCGTTGCACTGTTATGAATAACACCAACCGCATCCAAATCGAAGCCGCCGGTTTCAAAGGGTGTTGGCCAGGGGTCGTTGATTTTAATTCCCCTGCTATCATAAGTACAAAAACTGCTGTCAATACTTCCAATCACATCAACTAACCGAACGGCAACAACATGATTCACATCAAGGCCGACACTATCTTTTAGCTCTTCCAGGTCGAAGGGAACGCCGTAAAAAGCGCGGTATTTACCGGCAAGATTGTGAATGTTGGTGGCATCGAGTGTGCCAAAGGTTTCAACCTGAATACCGGTTTGCGTGTTTGAAACGGCCGGAAATCTGTAAAAGTTTATGCTGTCGGAAGAGACCTCCACAAAAGCAAGTTCCAGAAATTCGTTGGTAAAAGCATTTTCGAACACGGCAAAATCAGATCCTTCGCCATTAACTACAGGTTTTGAAAACCAGAGCGTTGCCATCCCCCCGTCACCCAGGCTAACCACGTTGTTATCGGCTTTTCCGGTAGCAGATTCAGCATTGCCATAGATTGTTTTCCCCAGTGAGGTATCCGCCATGTTCATCCAACCCCGTTGTAAATTACAGTTGTTTGCCCAATCAACAAAAACAGCGCTATCCACATAAATAGCCGTGCTCCCCTCCTGTCCGGCGGGTGGAGCGTATTGAGCACCGGCGTTAAATGCCAGCATTACAAACAGCAGCAGAGTTGATAATGTTTTCATCAGGTTAAAA
>CAZKGB010000285.1:0-3925 GCA_964551935.1 uncultured Lentimicrobiaceae bacterium
GGGGTCGTTATCATTATAGGTGTTGCTGTGGGCCGTGAGTTTATACCAGTGGTTGTTAAAATACATCGAAAACTCGTGAAGGCTTGCAGGTTTGTACTCATCTGTTCCCATATCCTCGATTGTAAAACTTTGGCTGAGTTTTTCCATGAACTCATCATCTCCCAGGCCATTCAAATCTTTGATTACACGGTTGTAATCGATAATGGTTAGCTGGTTATCGGGGAAATGAACTGCTAAAAAGAAGTTATACTCCTCGTTGCCGGTATGGTTCGGATTATTTTTTCTTTTTTCGTTACCAACCAGTGCGGCGGCGGCAGTACGGTGATGGCCGTCGGCAACATAAATGGATGGCATGGATTCAAAATGGTTGATGATGGCCTTAATCATCTCCCGGTCAGAAATCACCCAAAAGTGATGACCAACGCCGTCATCGGCAGTAAAATCATACTCCGGTGTATTGTTTTCAGCAAATTCCAAAATCATGGAGTCCAGCTCTTTGTTGGCAGGATAGGAAAAGAAAACCGGCTCCATGTTAGCGTTGGTAACACGAACATGTTTCATGCGGTCCTCTTCTTTATCCGGACGGGTAAGCTCGTGTTTTTTAATAACATTATTCATATAGTCGTCAACACTGGCGCAGCCAACAATGCCATATTGTGTTTTGCCCCACATGGTCTGAGCATAGATGTACAGTTTGTCGTTGTCATCCTTTTTTAGCCAGCCATTTGCTTTAAAAGAGTCGAGGTTTTTCCTGGCCTGATCGTAAACCTCCCGGCTGTAGAGGCTGGTTCCTTCCGGTAGGTCAATTTCGGGTTTGATGATATGCAATAAGGAGTATTTGTTACCGTCTGCTTCCTGGCGGGCTTCCTTTGAATTTAATACATCATAAGGGCGTGATGCCAGTTTATCGGCAATTTCTTTGGGGGGACGAAGTCCTTTGAATGCTTTAAGTGTAGCCATTTTGTTTAGGGTTTATTTTTGTGAAAAATGGTGTTTTAAAAATATTCTAACTTGAAATAAAATATCATGGGATAAAAAAAATCCGACTACTCCCTGAGCAGTCGGATTTTTAATAAAATTCCTGTTACATCCTGTCCATATAATCGGTGTTGCCCAACGAGTTATAAGGATCGTAATTCGACTCTCTGCTGTTGTAACGATTATTGTTATCGTAATTATTGTTATAATTAGGATTGTTGTAATTGTTTGAACGTTGCAACGATGAAATAAGTGCGCCAATCATTTTGGTCATTTCCATCAACACGCCTCTTGATTCCTCTTCGGCAGTATCGGTAAGAAGGTTCTGACGTACAGCGAGTGTAGTATAAACAACACACTGACGAATTGAGCTTTTTGCCATCTTCAAGTAGTGGACAAATTGGCTTTTGTTGCGTGCCGATCCCTCTGAAATATACAGCGAAATACTGCGGGCAGCCTCGTTAAAACGTAAAGCAAGTTTAGTCCTGTCTTCTTCAGGAAAAAGCATTGTTTTTTCTTGTACCCAGTTAACATAGTCAAGTGATTTGTGATAAATCCTCAAATCTTCAAACCGGAAAAAAGTTACCGGTCTTTCTTCTTCTTGTCTTTCTGGTCTTTCTGGTCTCTCTTCTTGATAGTCCATATCACATTAATTTAGGTTTGTAAATAATAAATTTAATTTTGGTTTTTCTATTTTATTGGAAATGTTGGTTGTTCTGTGTTGGTTAATTTACTTTAAAAGTTGTATCATTCTTTTCAATGAATCCAATTATTTGGTTAGCGGCAGCTTTCCCTGCATTGATATTGGCCTCAGCAGTTTGAGCTCCCATTTTTTTAGGTGTGAAGAAGAATCTTCCTTCAAATTTTTCGGCAATTACGGCTTTGTTATCAGGAGCAACATCCGAAATGTATTGAAAGCCCTCTTTTTCTTCAAAAACTTTAACAAGATCGTCTTCATCAATAACCTCTTTACGTGCCGTGTTTATTAATACGGCATTTTCTTTCATGTTTAACAGTAACTCGCGATTGATACTTTTAATGGTGTGCTGGTTTGCCGGAATATGCAGACTTACATAATCGCAATCGGCATACATATCTTCTACTTTATCGAAAACCTGTACCCCGTCGACCTCAATGGCTTCTTTAGGTACAAAGGGGTCGAAGGCGGCTACCTCCATGCCAAAACCTTTGGCAATGCGTGCTACGTTTTTCCCCACGTTTCCATAAGCGTGGATACCAATTTTTTTACCTTTAAGTTCGCTGCCCGAAGTTCCGTTAAAGTGATTTCTAGCCTGGAAGACCATCATTCCCATGACCAGCTCGGCCACGGCATTGGAGTTTTGTCCGGGTGTGTTCATAACCGTAACCCCTTTGGCAGTGGCAGCCTCCAGATTAACATTGTCGTATCCGGCACCGGCACGAACCACTATTTTCAGGTTTCCGGCAGCATCGATAACGGCAGGAGTAACTTTGTCGCTTCTGATAATCATGGCATCAACATCCTTGACGGCCTCAATCAGTTCACTTTCTCCATTATATTTCTCAAGAAAACGGTATTCATATCCGGCTTTGTCAAAAACTGACTTTATTTGGTCAACGGCAGCTTTGGCAAACGGCTTAACGGTAGCAATAAGTACTTTTGGCATGATAGTAAATATTATGGTTTCTATTTATTGTTATTTTCAAAATCCTGCATACATTGAACCAGTGCTTCTACACTTTCGATGGGTAGTGCGTTGTAGGTAGAGGCTCTGAAACCGCCAACCGAGCGGTGTCCTTTAATGCCCACCATACCTCTTTCGGTGGCAAAATCCAGAAAGGCCTTTTCTTTGTCTTCCGCACCATCGTTCATCACAAAACAGATGTTCATAATTGAACGGTCATCTTTATTGGTAACGGTTCCTTTAAACAGACTGTTTCTGTCGATTTCATCGTATAGCAAGGCTGCTTTTTGTTGGTTGTACTCGTGCATTTTTTCGACCCCACCGCGACCATCAATCCATTTTAGCGTTTGAAGGGCTGCAAAAACAGGAAGAACGGGAGGCGTGTTAAACATGCTGCCTTTATCAATGTGTGTTTGATAGTTGAGCATGGTTGGAATGGGACGATCAACTTTGCCAAGGATGTCATCACGAATGATAATAAAAGTTACGCCTGCAGGAGCCAGGTTTTTTTGAGCGCCACCATAAATCATAACATATTTTGAAACATCAACCGGGCGACTTAGTATATCTGACGACATATCGGCTACCAAAGGAACCGGTGAATCGATATCGTGTTTTATTTCCGTTCCGTAAATGGTGTTGTTGGTAGTGATGTGGAAATAGTCGGCATCCTCAGGGATTTTGTAATCTTTAGGAATATAATTAAAGGTAGTATCTTCCGATGAGGCTACCACATCAACTTCGCCAAATAGCTTAGCTTCTTTAATGGCTTTTTTCGACCAGGCACCCGTATTAAGATAAGCCGCTTTTTTGTTTAACAGGTTGTAAGGAAGCATTGCAAATTGGGTGCTGGCACCACCGCCGAGAAAAAGTACGGAATAACCCTCGGGAATGTTTAACAATTTTTTAAAAAGTGCTTGTGCCTCATCCATCACGGCAACAAACTCTTTGCTGCGATGTGAAATGGACATGAGGGAAATGCCGGTTCCGGCAAAATCACGGACAGCTTCAGCTGTTTTTTCTATGGTGTATTCAGGTAAAATGGATGGACCTGCATAAAAATTATGTTTTGTCATGTTCCTTCGTTTTTTGGTTTTTGAATAAGTGTGGCAAAGATAATATTCTATTGAACTTTTTAAACATTTTTAATGATAGAATTATCCTAAATAATATTAAATAAGTAGCTCTTTTTTAACTTCATGTATAAATTAATAAGAAATTGATGATTTTTATCATAATTTTTTCTTCTCCTATCAATCAGTCGGGCATTTGTTATATTTGCC
>CAZKGB010000286.1:0-3918 GCA_964551935.1 uncultured Lentimicrobiaceae bacterium
TTCTATAACGCTGTCATTTAGTCTTAATGTCAATTTTGTTTCCATGTCAATTTTGTTTACGTGCAAATATAATAATGTTATACGTCATATCAAAATTTATTCATGATTTATCTATTCGCAGGCTTATATAATTGGAAAGAGTATCACTATAATTTTTTAAAGATTTAGGTATACGACCATTAAATTGACAACACGAGATTGACAGGTGTTTTGATCACTGTTTGAGCTAATTAAACTACAGACAACTCCGGCTTATGAAAGCTATCGGGATAATACGGATAAATTTGAGATAGAAAATGGAAAAACTTTTACCACAAAGCATCGTTCTGTTTTTCCAATTACAAATGTTTTCTCATTACTTTTTAAACACGCTGCTCCTCTTTTCGGTAGTAGATATTTCGCGATTCCAAATAGGTGAGAATGTAATGAAAACAGGCTTCGTTTTTCCCAACCAACTCGGGAGGGAAGACGCCTTTTTCGGTGAACAGACCTTCTAAAAACAGGTTGGCGGCAGCAGTAGCCGTGTAGCCCGTGGTTCGAGCCATTGAAGAGGTTTGTGTTGCCTGATCGTACTCATCGTATAAATTGTAAACTATCTTTCTGCCCTCACCCTTTATGGTAATACGCATCACGGTAATTTCCTCTTCCGTTTCACCCAATTTCCACTCGTTAAACAATATTTTGCTGGTAAATTCCAGCGGTGATATTTCTGAGCCGGCAACCGCTATCGTACGGTTACTAAAAAATCCACTCTCCTTCAAAACTTTAATGTATTCCACATGACCGGGATAGCGCAAGGTCTTCTCTTTCATGTTGGGGATGTGTGGCATGGTATCAATCAGGGTACGGAGGCCGTCGGAGTTAAACGATTCCAGGGTGCCCACTTTGTCAAATTCCACATATTCGCAATCGGTCAGCGGTTCACGAACCACCAGCCTGCCGTGTTCTACATAACGGGCCGGACGGGTGTACTCTTCGATAACATCCACCGGTGAAAAAGGAGCTTTGTAATTAAATGGCCACTTTTTAACCTTGGGAAGCCCTCCCACCAAACATTCAAAATCGGTAATCTTCATCTGCTCATTGTAATATCCCAAAATCATGTTGCCCATACCGGGAGCCACCCCACAATCAACAATGGCAGTTACTTTATTCTGTTTTGCCAACTCATTAAGCAACAACGAATTCTCAGGAAAAAAGGAGATGTCAATCACGTTTTTTTTGGCACCAATAATACTTTTTAAGGTTTCAAATCCAAGAAATCCCGGAACAGCACAAATCACCAAATCGTAAGGCTGAATGTTTTTTTGCAACGATGCAACATTGGTAACATCCAAGGCGATAACCGATAGCGTTTCGCATTTTTGTTTTGCCCTTTTCAACACGTTTAAATCGAGATCCGCCAGGGTAACCTCATGTTTTGATGCCATATCGATGGCCATAGCACTGCCAACCATTCCCGCACCTAATACAATTATTTTACTCATCTTCAATTATTCGTAACAAATCATCATTAAGATAATATACTTCGCTTCCAACTCTTTTGGGTCTTAAAATTTTATTTTCGGCCAATTCATTCATATACTTTGTTAGTGTTGTTCTTGATGTTTTTTTAATAACCTGACCTATTATTCTGGGTTTTATATACGGTTGACTAAAAATAACTTCATTTACTTCCTTACTATACCACTTTATTCTACTCTTTGCATATTTATAGGTTTCCTCCATTTGTGCAAGAATATCATTTATCTTTTCATTGGTTATCAACGATGTTTTTTCTACGGCATCTAACATATAGATAATCCATGCTTCCCACGAATTCCTTTGAGTTACGGCACTTAATCGAAAATAATAATCATCTTTGTTTAAAATAATGTATTTCGATATGTATAAAATCGGTTGTGATAATAGCTTTTTACTTACTAAATATAACAAATTAAGTATTCTTCCCGTCCTTCCGTTTCCATCTTGAAAAGGGTGAATTGCTTCAAATTGGTAATGCGCTATACACATTTTTAACTTGTCCAAATTATTCACAATAGCTAAACAAACATCAAAAATACAAATAATAACTGGACAAATTAGCTATGGATGTTCAATTATTTCAATAATATGAACACCTTATGCTTTTGTTGCCCATTATGAACATCAAATTGATACATGTTCATAGTTGCTTTGTTTATTGAACTTACTCATGTGTTTTAATAAAAGCCTGACTTTATAGTAACCTTTACAAAGAAAAGTAAAATTGGTAAGTCCCTATCTCTCTTTTTGTACTTTTGTTCCATGATGGTTACAGTTCCCAAATGGCTTAGGATGTTTTACCCTTCTGCCGAGTGGCAGGTTAAAGATAGCCCAAACAGCATTTTCATAACGTTTGATGACGGTCCGCATCCGGTTATTACACCTAAAGTTTTGGATATACTGGATGAGCACGATGCCAAAGCCACCTTTTTTTGCGTGGGCGATAACGTGCAGAAACACCCTGAAACCTATCAGCAAATTCTTGACCGTGGCCACCAAACCGGAAACCACTCCTTTAACCATCTTAACGGATGGAAAACTGCCGGCCATTCTTACATAAAAAATATTGAAATGGCTGCCTCGTTAATCGATTCCAATTTATTACGGCCCCCTTATGGCAAAATAGGCCCGATGCAACTGCTTCGATTAAAAAAAAATTACCGCATTATCATGTGGACTGTTCTTACTTACGATTTTAGCCATATCATTACCCCGGAACAATGTTTACAAAACAGCCTGAAAGGATTAAAACCTGGAAGCATTATTGTTTTCCACGATAGTGAGAAGTCTGCTGAAAACATGCTTTATGCACTTCCCAAATTTTTAAAACAGTGTAAAAGTTCAGGGTTGGAAGCAAGGAGTCTTTGAGATGTGGAGCCCCCTTCTCTCCCCTTTTGAAATCTTACGAGTTGGGTGGCTGAGCTTGTCGAAGCCACAAAACACAATTAACACCACTTCATTTTTAAATTCCAAGCCTCTGTTTTCCTCCTCCTTCAAAAGAATCTAAGATATTTTCTCTCCGACAATCTCCTGACTTTAATGATACGCTTCACAACCCTAAATTTCCTACCTTTGCCCGCCATGTTGAACCAAAAATCCATAACCCCCACACTGCTTGACGGTATTCATTCGCCCGACGACATCAAAGGTTTTAGCGGTGCACAGTTATCACAACTGGCCGATGAAATCAGATCGTTTATTTTAGATGTGGTATCGGTTCATCCCGGCCACCTGGGAGCCAGTTTGGGCGTGGTGGAACTTACCGTGGCTCTTCATTATGTTTTTAACACGCCTTACGACAACCTTATTTGGGATGTGGGACATCAGGCTTACAGCCATAAAATACTCACGGGAAGAAAAGAACAATTTAGCACCTTGCGTCAGTGGAACGGAGTAAGCGGTTTTCCAAACCCTGAAGAGAGCAGGTACGATGCATTTGCCACAGGCCACGCTTCCACCTCTGTATCAGCAGTTTTGGGCATGGCTAAAGCAGCCGCTGTTAAAGGTGAAACCGATAAACATCACATCGCGGTTATCGGTGACGGAGGCCTTACCGGAGGCATGGCTTTTGAAGCTTTCAACAACGTGGGTGATGCTAATGTAATGATTGTTTTAAACGACAACGGTATTGCCATCGATAAAAATACCGGCACCATTGGAGAGTACCTGAAACAGTTGCCGTCAGATAATAAATCCAATCTTTTTGAGGCGATGGGAATCAGTTATTTTGGCCCGGTTGACGGCCATAATATTCCGCTGCTGATTGAGCAATTGGAAAAATTAAAGTCGGTGAAAGGTCCTAAACTGCTACACGTTGTTACGGTAAAAGGGAAAGGATTTAAAAAGGCTGAACAGGATCAAACCCGCTTTCATGCTCCCGGCCAATTCGATAGA
>CAZKGB010000287.1:0-3911 GCA_964551935.1 uncultured Lentimicrobiaceae bacterium
TACATTTCAAAATGAACACGGATTGAATGTTTTTAAAAGAATTTCGTTTGGCTTTTACTTTCGATTGATTCCGTTTTGCCGCCAGTAAACAATGATTACCTTTGTATCGTTACAAAACAAAAAGCAATCTTAATGGAGTCGGGTATAATTTTTGGCAATAAAGTTTTAGATGTGGTAACCATTGCCTGGTTTTTGGCACAGTTTTACAAGGTAATAAATTCGCTTATTATCGATAAAAAAGTAGTGTTTAAACGAATGTGGGAAACCGGTGGCATGCCCAGCTCTCATTCGGCCAGCGTTACATCACTTGCTACGGCGGTGGGCCTAACACATGGATTCTCTTCTACCCTATTTGCCATTGTTGCCATATTCGCCGTTATTGTAATGCATGATGCGGCAGGAATACGTCTTGCAGCAGGGAAACAGGCCGGTGTTTTAAACAAAATTACCAGGTCGCTTAATCAATTACTGGAAAACAAACTCCATCAGGAAAACCTGCGTGAACTGCTGGGACACACACGTATTGAAGTCCTGGTGGGAGCTTTACTGGGTATCATGGTGGCGTACCTGATGAAGTTTTATTTGCAAGGATGAATTGTATAAACGATCAATAATTAAAAGTTTGCACATGGGTAAATTGACTATTTTTGCAGACAAATAAACAGGTAATGGATATATTGATAATTAATGGCCCTAACTTAAATCTTTTGGGTGATCGAGAAACAGGTATTTACGGCGATTTGTCGTTTGACGACTATATGGAAGAGATTGTAAGGGCTTACCCTCAGCATAAGTTGAGCAGTTACCAGTCGAACATTGAAGGGGAGATTATTAACAGGTTGCAGGATGCCAATCTTGAAGTAAATGCCGTTGTATTAAATGCGGGAGGTTACACCCACACTTCGGTTGCCATTGCCGATGCCATTCGTTCTATCGATATTCCGGTAGTTGAAGTTCATATTAGCAACCTGCTTACCCGTGAAGAATACCGACATAAATCGCTGATAGGCCCTGTTTGTATTGGAAGTATTATGGGATTTGGTTTGGAGTCGTACCGGCTGGCCATCGAGTTTTTTACCAAGCGAATTTTTTAAACGCTATCTTGAAAAGCGTCTCTCTGAAAGTTGTGAAAAATAACGAACCCCTCGCAAATAATGATCCATGGCAATGTTGCCCTGATAGATTAACGAAACATTTTTCTGTACCAGATTTTTACGCTTCTTGTTAAGCTTACCCATGTTTTTGTAAAAGTAAAAATGCGCTTTAATTACCGCTACGAAATCAGCAAAATGACCTTCGGCCAAAAACTTAATTCCCGCCAACCCGTCCAGCACCAATCGCAAAGCCAGCACCTTAAACAACCTGTTTGACGGAAGATTTTTGTAAAGAAGGGCAAAGTTATTTCGAAAATTAAGGTACGTTTTGCGGGCAGAACTTTTAGGGAGTGTTCCCCCGCCAATATGATAGACAACCGACGAAGGGCATACCATCACTTTGTAGTTGTTGTTTTTTAACCGCCAGCAAAAGTCAATCTCTTCCATGTGAGCAAAAAAGTCTTCATCAAGACCCCCCAGCTTGTGGTATTCTTCTGCCCTCACAAACATACAGGCCCCTGTGGCCCAAAAAACTTCGGTGGCGTCATTGTATTGTCCTTCGTCTTTTTCCAATACCTGAAAAACCCTGCCCCTGCAAAAAGGATAGCCATGCTTGTCGATAAATCCCCCGGAAGCTCCGGCGTATTCAAAATGCTCCTTATCGTGATAAGCTAAAATTTTAGGTTGACAAGCCCCGATGGTTTTGTCGTTATCCATCAAATCGATAATCGGTTGAATCCAGTTCTCTGTCACCTCGATGTCGGAGTTTAACAACACATAATACTCGGCATTTATTTTAGCCAGCGCATCGTTGTATCCTTTGGCAAAACCACCGTTTTCATCGTTTATTATCAGGTTTACTTCCGGAAAATGAGCCTTCATAAATGAAACCGAGTCATCGGTCGATTGGTTGTCAGCCACCCAAATTTCGGCGAATCTGCCACTGCGTGCAATAACAACAGGCAGAAACTCCTCCAAAAATTTCCTGCCGTTAAAATTTAATATTACAACCGCTACTTTTGTCAAGTTAGATTTGTTTGATGAGGCGACAAATATAGTTTAAAACTTTTGTGGTTTAAATAATAAAGGGGATTAAACACCGCTTGCAGTTTCTATCGAGGTTGCAAATAATAATCGGTGGATTTATTTCCCCACGAATTGCGCTGGTTAACCGGATCAGCAAGATTCATAGGAGCCATTACCCGTTTGTAAACAATGTATTGCCATTGATAATTACGCAATTCGCCCACGGCATCCGAATGGATTAACTGGAAATCGTTGGTAACAATATCACGCGAGTAAAACACGAATTTTTTATCGTGTTGCCCCTGAAGCTCATAGTAGTGCCAAATTTCGTAAGGATAGGCTGCCGGTTCGTTGTAATTTTCCGATACCACATTGGGTTGACCGTACTTTAAAAAAACCCTTCCTCTGTCGGTTTCGTAACCATCCAACGAAACTGTTTTAAATTTTTTGTTGGCGTAATCTACCAGATGTTTGTAATCAATCCAGGCCTTCTCAGGGTTCTCTTTGTTTCGGGTAACCCAAAAGTTTAAAAAATATTTTTGAAGGGTTGAAACATCGGGAGTTATCAGTTGCGATTCGGCATATCTTCGTTCAAAATCGGTAGAAACCGGAAAGGTGTACTTGATGTATTGCACCAGTGTATCCTTGTTGCTTATCCGACCGGCAAAGGTGTTATCGGGATTATAAGCCAAAAGGGAATTCAGGTTAAACTGCACATCGGGATTGTAGCGCTGAAAAAAGAACTCCTTTGATGCCATTAAATTATTGTTCTTGTCCCGGGCTTCAAGTACCAACAGGTAATTACCGCCGGGCAGCTGTGTAATATTAAACGATTTCAGCAACGGGGATACCATTCGTGGATTTTTACGATTTACCTGGAAATATCTATCCAATTTTTTATCAATCTCATAAGGACGGATATAGGAATAGAGGAGGTAAGGCGCGTTATTCAATACAGTATCAGGATTATAAACTTCGGCATAAAACGTAAGTTTTTTTACCGATTCGGGATAGTAGTTAAATACATAAGGCAGGATAGAATAACCATTTTTTGAAAGTATTGACTTTTTTTCTGTTTGTTTATAATCGGCTACCAACTCAATATCTGAAAAGGAGATGGAGTCGTTGGGGAAGTTGATGGTTATTTCAGAAGTTGAAACAAAGGGTTCTTCATCACTGTTGTCATCTTTAATGGTGAGTTTCATAAAATAGGTACCCTCTGAAAGTGCATAGCGTTGTACATCTAAAAAGTTGAGGGGCGATAGTGTCGTGTCGTTGAGAGCCGGGCTGGTAAGCTGGTATTTATTAAAGTTAACGATGCTGTCGTTTTTCGAGAAGACTACCTGAATATCCAGCTTGCCGTACCACTTCCCATCTTCCGATTTAACATATTGTACACTGCTGCCATCAACGGTGAGGTAGGTTTCGATGTATGGTTTGGTAGAAGGCGTATTAAACATTGCATAGGAAAAATAGGCTCTCAGTCCACCGGCAAACAACTGACCGGTAACTGACAATGCCAAAAATGATAACAACAAATAACGTTTCATAATTTCAAAATTATCATACAAAGATACGGGAAATAGCACAACAATAAAGGGCGCACATTGGTAAGACAAAAAAAAATTTACCGGGGGTTAATGTGGAAACAAAAAAATTTTACTTTTGCCGCGGAGAGTTGGCAGAGTGGTCGAATGCGGTGGTCTTGAAAACCATTGACCCTTCACGGGGTCCAGGGGTTCGAATCCCTTACTCTCCGCAAAAGGAAACCCACAACGGTAGTTGTGGGTT
>CAZKGB010000288.1:0-3888 GCA_964551935.1 uncultured Lentimicrobiaceae bacterium
CCTGTGGGGAGTTTTTGCTGATATTTACTGCCCAAAAGAGGAAACCTTTAAATTTCTGGAAGATGTGTTAACGGAAGTGTTGGAACTGTTTCCGGGGAAATATATCCATATTGGTGGCGACGAAGCGCCAAAAGCACGATGGAAAGAGAGCAACCTGTGTAAAAAAATTATTAAAGAGCAGGGGCTTAAAAACGAAGAGGAGTTGCAAAGCTATTTTGTGGAACGTATTGAGAAGTTTTTAAATGCACATGGACGCAAGTTAATAGGGTGGGACGAAATTCTTGAAGGCGGGTTGTCGCCGGATGCTACCGTAATGTCGTGGCGTGGTGTCGAAGGTGGTATTGCCGCTGCACGAGCCGGCCATGATGCGATAATGACACCGGAAAACTATTGCTATTTCGACCACTATCAGGCAGGGCCTGAAGGAGAGCCCATGGCCATTGGCGGCATGACAACCTTAAAAGAAGTTTATACTTACGAACCGGTTCCCGAAGAATTGAACAAAAAAGAGGCAAAACACATACTGGGTGCCCAGGGAAATGTTTGGACCGAGTATATGCCCACCACGGAGAAGGTAGAATACATGGTGCTGCCGCGCATGGCTGCTTTGGCGGAGGTTGTCTGGACGGAGTCCGACAAAAAATCGTGGAAAAGTTTTCAGCGTCGTATCAACAACCATTTTAAACGTTACAAAGCATTGGGTTGGAATTTTTGTCCGGGTACTTACAACCTGGCATATTCTGAAGAAAAAGATACCGACACTGCTACCCTGAAAGTTGAGTTGGAAACGGAAATCTATCAAGCCAAAATGCACTACACAACTGATGGGGGCATGCCTTCATCCCAATCGCCGGTGTACGTAAAGCCTTTACATCTCAACAAGGGAGTAATACTTAAAGCAGCTATTTTTGCAAAAGATTCGCTGCTGGGGAAAGTTAACCGGTTTGAAGTGGGAAAAGAATCGAAATAGCAGTTGTTTTAGATGATTATTTTTCTAATTTTGAAAAGGATTTAACTATTTTTGCCGGCTTATAAAAAGAGTTTATGAGGAATAATTTTGATTGGAATGACGATGGGGATGAGAGAGATGTTTCCGAACTGATCAGCCGCTTTGAAAAGATGCTGGCCGAGGAGGAGTACTATTTCTTTGATGTTGATGAACTGGAGATAATAATCGATTTCTATTTTGATATACAAAAAATCGATTTGTCGGCCAAGGCATTGGATTTTGCCAAAGCCCAGCACCCTGTCTGTACCTCCTTCAGAATAAGAGAAGCCCGCCAGATGGCTTACGAAAATCACTACTACGAAGCGCTAGAGAAACTGGCTCAGATGGAGCTTATTGAACAGGCAAATGAAGATATTTATGTCGTGAAAGGAGAAATCTACTCGATGATGAATAAACACGATTTAGCCATCGAAGAGTATAAAAAAGCACTGGAGATTTCTGAACAGGCTGAAGAGCTCTATGTTACCATTGCGTTTGAATATGAGAACATGAACGATTATACCAATGCCATTTTGTGTTTAAAACAGGCATTGGATATTAATCCCGACTCCTTTACACTTATCCATGAAATTGCCTTTTTTTATGAAATGACCGGTAAAGAGGCCGAGGGAATCGATTTCTTTGTAGAGTTTCTTGATAAAAAACCTTACTCAAAAGAGGCATGGTTTAATTTGGGAATTTTTTATAACAGCCTCGACTTGTATGAAAAAGCGATCGAAAGTTACGAGTTTGCCATTGCCATTGATGAAACCTTTTCATCGGCCTATTTTAATCTGGCCAACTCCTATTCCAATTTGGGATATTATAGAAAGTCTATTGAATGCTATCAGGAAACTTTTAAGTATGAGCCTGAAGATGCCCTTACTAATTATTATATCGGCGAATCGTACGAAAATCTGGAGGACTATGCGCAGGCACTCTATTATTATAAGCATGCATTAGAACTAGAACCGGAATTGGCTGAAGCCTTTGTAGGTGTGGGAAGGATTTTTATGCTGGAAGGTAAAATGGATATGGCTATCAGGTATATCTATGAAGCAGTTAAGATTTCACCTAAAAACAACGAATTCCGTTACGAACTCGGATTACTATACTTGAAATCCGGGGATTTTGGAGCTGCCGAAGAACATTTTGGGCGTATCGTTGAAGAGGATACGAGTTACGTGGGAGGATGGCTTAATCTGTCGTTGGCTCTTGAAAGACAAGACAGGATGAAGGAGGCTATTGCCACCATTGAAAAAGCATTGGACAGCAATGGCAACAGTCCCGATTTGTGGTTTCGTCTGGCAGGGTACCTGTACAACTCAGGGAAAGTGCAACAGGCTTATGTTTTTATCGAAAAAGCACTCGAAATGAATCCTACACGCTATACCGAATTGGTAGCCTATTTGCCCGAACTGGAAACCGAATCAAGGTTTATTGAATTGTTGGAGATTTATAATAAATCAGAATAAATGAGTATATTAAACTATTTACCCGAAAGACCTGAAAAGCCACGTAATAATGGCATTAACATGGTAATGGACAAAGGGATTGGAATGAATCAGGCACACGATGTGATTAACACTTGTGGTTTTTTAATTGATTTTATGAAGTTGGGGTTCGGTACCTCCTATGTTAACCCGAATGTAAGAGACAAAATCAAACTTTTTAAAAAACATGTATTAAAGTCTACCCGGGAGGGACACTGTTTGAAGCATTTGTCATCAGAAATCAGTTTGATGATTTTTTGAAATTCCTTGATAAAATGGGCTACGATGCCGTTGAGGTTTCGGATGGTTCAATGAAGCTGAACCACGATGATAAATGCAAATACATCGAGCGGCTTTCAAAAGAGTTTACCGTTTTGTCGGAAGTGGGTTCAAAGCAGGCAGGCATGGAGATGGCTACCAGTGTTTGGGCTAATCAGATGAAAACCGAAAGAGAAGCCGGAGCCTTTAAAGTTATTGCCGAAGCACGCGAAAGCGGTACAGTGGGCATTTACGACTCAACAGGAAAACCCGATTTTGCCTTGATTGATATTTTAACCCATGCAATTCCGATGGAAGACATCATTTGGGAAGCTCCGCAAAAATCGCAGCAGGCATGGTTTGTCAAACATTTTGGAGCCAATGTAAATCTTGGAAACATCGCTCCAACTGAGGTTATTCCTTTGGAAACCCTTCGCCTTGGATTACGTGGTGACACCTTTTTTGAAGCCCTACCTGACGAGCTTATAAAGTAGTAAAAAGTTCACTTTTTGAGAAAGTGGTTTTGAGGTAAGCCTAAAGGGGAAAATATCGAGTATTAATTAACGATTTGAGACGTGTTTGCACATCTTAAATTGACACATCTATCGGTTGGCCTGTCCGACGTGGGAGGAGTGACGGAGGTTAATTTGTATTCATTTTGCAAAAGGTGGATTTTCCTGCTTATCTTTGGTTTTTGTTTTAACCGGCAGGAATTCTTCATCTAAAATTTTCTCTTATGGAAACATCGGCCATTGAACAGGTACACAAGCTTCAGACAGAGTTTTTCCGTTCAGGTTCATCTCTTTCATATCCTTTTCGCCTTGAAGCGCTGAAAAAGCTTAAAGCATCAATTCTTCAGTACGAAGAGGATATCTATGACGCCTTATGGAAAGATTTGCATAAATCGAAATTTGAAGCTTATGCTTCGGAAATAGGATTTGTGTTGGAGGAACTTAGTTTTCACATCAGGAAGCTCAAAAGCTGGATGAAGCCCAAAAAGGTAAGCAGCGGATTGACCATGTTTCCGGCTTCCACTTACAAGTACCACGAACCGCTCGGAAACGTATTCATAATCGCTCCATGGAATTACCCTTTTCAATTACTGATTGCGCCGTTAATCGGAGCTATATCGGCAGGTAATACGGTTAT
>CAZKGB010000289.1:0-3869 GCA_964551935.1 uncultured Lentimicrobiaceae bacterium
GTAAGCGGTTTTAGTGTTCCTTGCAGATCGAAAAAACTCATTGTTTTATGCTTTTTGTTTCTTTTCTTGTTACTTGTTGCTGGTTACTTGTTGCTGGTTGCTGGTTCTGGTTGTTACACCATTTTAGCTTCAAGTACACCAGACATAATTATCGCTCAATTTCCGGTGCACAGGTTCCGAGGCTGTTCATAATAGCCGAAACGTCTGCAATATTCTGACCGGGTAATACACTTTCAAGTAAAGTGATAGCATGTACATAAGCTGCTCCTCTGAGGTGTGCTCTGCGGGGATGAATGCTACCGTCGGAAGCCACATAGTAGCCAACTTCACCACGGCCTGATTCAGCACGTACATAAGCATCGCCTCTCGGGATACGCCATTTCATCGGGTTAGGAATTTTGGTGGTAATTTCTCCTTTGGGTATTTGGTCAAGTACCTGACGGATGATACGTATCGACTGACGTACCTCGGCACGACGTACCAATGCTCTGGACCAAATATCGCTACCCTCTTCGGTAGGAATTTCAAAATCCAGTTTATCGTAAACCTCGTAAGGCTCGTCAATACGGATATCACTTCTGATACCGGCACCACGAAGTACAGGGCCTACCACACCATGTTCAATAATATCCTCTTTCGGCACGATGCCGATTCCCTGGGTTCTTTTCTGGAAGATAGCGTTAGCAAACATCAGATCATCATAATCTTTTAATCGCTTCTCCAGGTAGTCCATTGTTTTCAGAACTTTATCTTCAAATCCCTCGGGAAGGTCGCGACGAACGCCACCCGGCCATTGATACATGTGATAAACACGGCCACCGGTAAGCTCTTCGAAAAGATCGAGGATATAGTCCCTGTCACCAATCGACCACTGACCCATGGTGTAAAGTCCCAGCGAACCGTTTTGTCCGGCATACCACATTAATTGAGTGGCAATACGGGCCAGTTCGAGCACCATCACACGGATGTATTTGGCTCTTTCAGGAACTTCGATGTTGTCGAGTGATTCGACGGCACGAGCATACAGGTTTTCCATGGGGTCGGTTTCCGGTACACAGAAACGGCACATCAGAGTAAAACTGTTAAGCCAGTTTCGTCTTTCCTGCAATTTTTCAAAGGCTCTGTGCAGATAGCCTACCTCGGTTTGAGCACTAACGATGGTATCGCCAATTACTTTCAAACGCACCATCATGTTTCCGGTAATACCGGGGTGCTGAGGTCCTAAATATATTGTTGTTGCCTTTTCTCTCATAACTATCTGGAATATTTTTGTGCAAAATCCGGAATCTCTTCACCTGAACGTCCGGCAATGGTTTCGCGAACATCCTGTGCATCTTCTCTTCCCGGGCGATGCCAGAAAGTTCTGTTCACATATTCTAATGTATCAAAATCTCGGCGGAATGGCGGAATATCTTCCCAGTCTTCGAGGATAAACTCATCGGGAGCTACCAAACCCGGAAACTCAATACCCAACATCTCCTTAATCTCTCTTTCGTAAGTGTTTGCCTGACGCCAGATCATATCGATATTTTCCATCACCGGATTTTCACGATCGATGCGGGTGTGAACAAACAGCTTTACTTTATCGGCAGGAGACCAAAGGATGTAAACCAGCTCAAACTCGCCTTCTTCAATCCAGTCAACGTAAGCAATATGCGAAAGATGACGGAATCCCATATTTTCCTTAAAATACATAAGGACGGAAGGAATCGTCTCTTTTTTAACGGTGAAATCCAAACGATTGCCGTCAAAGTCTTTGTTTACCGCTTCGGGAAACGCCGCTTTGATCTGTTCAATCATTTTATCTTTTATCTCTTTCATAACTCTTTATTAATCGTTAGTTACCAGTTATAATCAGGTGCTTTGGCAATCCACTTGGGAGCAATTTTACGCTGATTTTCTTTGTACCACTCAAGGTTATCAAGATACTTTTGAGCACCGTTGGCTTTGCCTTCGGCAATCAGTTGCTGCAGTTTAACAAAACCCTGAATAACCGCTTCGGGACGAGGCATACATCCGTTGATATAAACATCTACCGGGATGTATCGGTCGAGCAGGTTAATGGTGTTATACGAATCGTAGTACATACCACCGTTGATGGTACACGAACCGAAACCAATAATGTATTTCGGGCTTTGCATCTGTTCGTAAACACGAACCACACGTTTTACGGTTTTTACGGTAAGATAACCGGTAACCAACAACACGTCGGCCTGACGTGGTGTGGCGGCACCCCTGATTCCCAAACGTTCGGCGTCATATCTCGAAGTCATAGTAGGGGCAATTTCAATAGCACCACAACCGGTTCCGTAAGCCAGTACCCAGATAGAGTGCTTCCGCGCCCAGTTCTGGATAATATCTACTATTTTTTGTGAATTTTTATCGTTATACATTCTTCAATTATTTTTAAAATATAACAGCGTATAAAATAGCAAGTAAACCAATAAAAGTAGGCCATCCCCAGAACCATCTCACCGCTTGTTCGGTACGATAGCGCGGGCTTACAATGCCATACAATACGGGAATCATATAGAGTGCAAATGTTTTAATAACCAGCATTACAAGATTTTCGGCCCCTCCCATAAAAAGATCAACATACAGAGTGAGTTTTACAAAGGAGAAAACCGAACCTGACGACATCATGGTAAAGAGGAATTTTCCGCCGTTTTCGGATACAGGACCCGAAGCCAACTCGGAAGGAGCTCCCACAATGTCAAACGGCGAATATCTAAACATTCCCAACATGGCCAGCACGGCGGCAATAAATGCAAACGGATTGCTAAACATCAACCAGGTTCCGGTCTGTTGCTGAATATTCATAAAGTCTAAAACGGAGGTCGTTTGATATTCCAGCATCAGAGCTACCAGGGCCATGATCCACGGAATTTCAAAACCTACCATCTGGCTCAAACCACGGGTTACACCGATGGAGGAGTTAGGGTTACCGGTTTGTCCGGCTCCCATGGCCATTCCCAACGGACCAAAGGTCATAATGTAAATCAGGAAAACGAGATCACCGCCCCCATTCATATTATTGAACCATGTGTTATACCATGCATCGCCTCCGGGAATCAACACCGGCACAATCATCAGCGAAACCACCGAGGAAACCATCAAAAAGGCAGGCCCGAGATAGTGCATAGCACCATGGTGAATAGCCGATGTTTTTGAGTACAGCTTAAAAGCATCTATAAAATTCTGATAAAACGGAGGTCCCACCCGGTTATGTACCCTTGCAGTAATTTTCCGCACGATTCCTCCATAGGTCATTCCCACGATAAAAGCGAGAACAAAGGTGGCCATTGCCCCTAAAACCTTTATTAATATATGTTCCATTTATCTATAATTTTTTTATCCGAACAAATTGTTTTTAAACAGCAGTAGCAGGGCCAGAAAAACGATGGCATAGATAGCATAGGTTTGTCCATTACCGGTATAAATCCGTCTGGTAAATTCAAACAATGCTTCCAAACCGTTACCAAATGCTGTATAATATTTATCGATTTGTCTTTTCAGGAAAGGCTCGATAGCACGTTCAAAGGGTTGCATAAAGTTAACCTTGAAAGTAAGGTTTTCCCACTCTTTAGGAATTTCACCCGAAGTACTGATATCCTTGGTTGAAACATAACGTGTGGAACCTTTTTTGCCTTTAACAAACAAGAAAATAGCAAAAAATACAAATATGGCAATGACAGCATAAAGAATCGGTTGCAACATCACCACATCACCCCATTGCGAAAACAATACCGAGTCAGCCCATAATGAACCTTGTGTTGAAGTATAGCCTACGTATTGTAAGGCAGCATCAATGGGTTTGAATAATAACTGCGGGAAA
Organism: uncultured Lentimicrobiaceae bacterium; assembly: GCA_964551935.1. Taxonomy (GTDB): domain Bacteria; phylum Bacteroidota; class Bacteroidia; order Bacteroidales; family F082; genus B16-G9. Next base: position 3,836 of record CAZKGB010000289.1, read on the forward strand.
GTTCCCAATACAAATGTTCCCAATGCCAATATCA
>CAZKGB010000290.1:0-1613 GCA_964551935.1 uncultured Lentimicrobiaceae bacterium
TTTCTCAAAAAAAGTATATATCAAAAAGCGTAAAGTTGTCCCCAAACTTCCACCGGCAGCCAACACAAGCAATTTATAAATCATAAGGCAAATTTTAAATTTTCGATGGCACGCAACAGCTCGTACATTTTGTACATCTGATCCTTGCTGCTAATAGTTACTTTATAAGTAAAGCTGGTATAAGTTCCATTTTTACTAACCTTTTTATCAAGATAGGTGTAAGCAATATTCAATTTACTAAATACTGAAACAATGTCCTGCTTATTATCATCGTCAAATCGTGTGCCGGTCATTACCGCCTTCAGGTTAAAGGATACCGGGAATTTCAGAGTTTGACCCTGCATATCCACGGGCTGACTTGGCCCTTGCTTTTTAAACAAGTTTGATTTTCCGTTTCTGCCATTATTTTTTATCATAGTACCGGCAAAATTATGTAAAAAAGCCAAACGGCCCGGATGAAATTATTGTGGCTTTGAACAAGAGACAAATCTTGTTTTATTAAATAAATCGTTATGCAAGGAAACGGCATCAAAGCCTTTGCTTTTCAACAATTTTTTCACCTCAGCGCCGAGCCCTTCATTTATTTCAAGCCAAAGACTTCCTCTCCTTTCAAGATGGTCAAAAGCAAATTCGGCGATAGCCCGGTAAAAGATAAGCGGATTATCATCGGCCACAAAAAGTGCCAGATGGGGTTCGTGATTGACAACATTTTTTTGCATAACTACTTTTTCCGACTCCCTGACATAGGGTGGATTACTCACGATAACATGGAATTTCTCAAAACGACTCCAACTGTTCTTATCAAGAATATCCATTGGTAACAACGACACATCCAGATGGTTTATGGATTTATTTTGACCGGCTACTTTTAGGGCAGCAGAACTAACATCCACCGCAGAAACAGAGCTGTTTGGCAATTTATTTTTTAAAGCCAGCGCGATACATCCGCTGCCCGTACCAATATCGAGAATGTTTAGCCCGTCATGGTGACGGTTTTCGGCAACAATTTTCTCCACCAGTTCTTCGGTTTCGGGACGAGGAATTAAAACATCAGGGGTAACTTTAATGGTGAGACCTGCAAACTCGGTACTCCCTGTAATATACTGGATGGGTTTTCCCTTTTTTAGTTCTTTTACGGCGAAATGAAACTTCAGCATCTCGGTTTCGGTAAGGCGAAAATCGGGTTGCAGACTTTGATCAATTCGCGAGAGATTAAAAAAATGTTGGATCAAAAGGTTGAGTATGGAGAGGGTTTCCTGCTCGCCATACATGGGCAAAAGTTCTTTATGATAATACTTTTTTATTTCAAGTAAAAGATTGCTTCGTATTTTCATGGAGGCAAAGGTAGTATAATGGAGCTATACAAATGATACAGGAAAACACAATTTTAAAACGACGAAACAAGCAACCCGCGCGCTAACCCGCGTGAAGGATTGAAGCGGCACCCCGCAGCCACGCCTCCTGTGTGGCGAGGAGTATAGTGGAAAGCCTGACCCGCAGGGGCACACCCAAAACATTATTATGCAGTGAAGTTATTTATGAATATTTTTGTACCATAAAAAAGATTGCGGATGCAAGTTGTAATTATTTCGGGGGGACGGGGCGAAGGAAAA
>CAZKGB010000290.1:1713-3868 GCA_964551935.1 uncultured Lentimicrobiaceae bacterium
AAAAAGATTGCGGATGCAAGTTGTAATTATTTCGGGGGGACGGGGCGAAGGAAAAACCACATTTTTAAAAAGATGTGTGGAAGAGCTTAACCGGCGCAAACGAGCACTTTTCGGGTTTTACGCCGACAATGTTAAAACAACGCAAGGCAATGAGGGTTACCACATTTATAAGGTAAACTCCGGCGAGTCGATGTTGCTGTGCCAACGCGATGCCCCTGAAACGGGCAACCTTAACCTGGCTGATTTTTGGTTTGACGAACAGGCAATAAAAACCGGCGAGCAATGGCTGCAGGAAGGAGTTGGCGCAAGAAATTCAATTTTTGTTTTGGATGAGGCGGGAAAATTTGAACTTGACGGCCATGTGTGGGACAAAAGCATCCAACAGCTTTTACAGCTTGAAAAAGGCATGCTGCTCATGACGGTGAGAGACCGCTTTTTAAAAGAGGTGATGAATAAATACGGGCTAAACCGGTCGAGCTGCCGGGTTGTTGACAACCTACTTTTTACAGTTAAGTTTATAGATGAAATAGATTGAACTCAGGATAGTAAGGCTATACAAAACGAAAAAGGGGGTGAAGCCATAGTGTTTAATAATCCAGCCGCCGAGAAGTGGAAAGATGGCTGGCAGAATGTTTCCGGCACCCGCAATTCCCGTGTAAAGCGCGCGATTGGCAGTTCCTGATATTTCAAGCAACACGCCATTCATCGAGATGGAATAGGCCGTAAACACCACGCCTCCTACCACGAAAATGGTTACCAGCGCAGGCAGGTGCACCGGGATAAAAAGCAGCAAAGGCATTAACACCGAAAAGAGCGCCCCACCGTAAAGTAGGTTACGATACTTATATTTACCTGCCAGCAAAAACAGAATAAAGCCTGTTGTTACGCTACCGATAATTTTAAATAACAGAAACCATCCGGTAGCAGAGCTTTCGGTATGATAAATTTCTTTTCCAAATAAAATGATAAAAGGAAGGAGCGAGATGCTTATGCCCATGGTATTGATAAAGCCCAGAAAATATTTTAACCTGGGGTTAGATTTTAGTTCACCTTTAATCAGCGACAAAAAATGAGCAGGGCTGCTCACCTTCATTTTTGACGGCAATACCTCTTTTAAATTCCAGAAACCCAGCGAAGCTACAAACAGTGCACCAAAAGCAATAAAGAACATATATCCGTAATTGTAGGGGTAATTAGTAATACCGAGGGCTTTTTTTGCCAGCAGTGCCGAAATAAAAAGCAGTGTTCCGTTTATCACCTGTTTTAAAGAGAAAAACGGTTTACGTGATTCCTGTAGGACTGATTTTCCAAAAATATCGGTATAGCTAATGTTGGCAAACGCACCACTTATGGAGAAGATAGTGATGAGCAGAAAAATAAGCCAAATTACCATGGAAGGATTTATGGCAGCAGAATAAAAAAGCATGATACCCATGCCAAAAAGTGCCAGGATACGTGAATTGATACCGATGAGAAGGAACTTCTTTTTATAGGCATAGTTACTAATGAACGGTGCAAATATCAGCTGGGTAAAGCTGGAACCGCCCATCATAATGGCGGTAAGAATCCCGATTTGAATAGCACTGCCGCCTGCGTCGACCAACATAGCGGGAATAACCGTATCCACATCCATAAACGGCCTCGACAATGCCAGAAAACCTGCATGCCATAGCAGCGAATAGAAGTTTCGTTTGGATATACCGGTGGTTAATTTCATGTATCTCCTATGATTTTTTCCGATTGGCAAAGATAGGTAAGTAATGGTATTCAGGGTAATTTCAACAAACAAAATTAAACCCAAAAAAGTCATTAGACTTTTTTGAACTTCGTTTGACGATTGAAAATGAAAGCCATTCTCTTCGAGGCAATGTAAAGATATTTTTCATTTTCAATGTCAGGTTTAACCCTGACAAAAACATTGTATGACAATGAATTTCGTCAGCCCATTATACTGATTTGTCACTTCTAATGATAAAGCTAGGTTAAAAATTCGCAAACCATTTTGAGAAGCCCTTGTTTTTACTATTTTTGCCGCGGAGAGTTGCCGGAGTGGTCGAACGGGGCGGTCTCGAAAACCGTTGTACCCTTCACGGGTACCAAGGGTTCGAATCCCTTACTCTCCGCAAAAGGAAACCCACAACGGTAGTTGTGGGTT
>CAZKGB010000291.1:0-3866 GCA_964551935.1 uncultured Lentimicrobiaceae bacterium
AATGTTTTTCCATTTCGGGAAGTAACTCTAGTGTTATCTGCATGGGAGGCGAAGGCAACCCAACAAACGAACCCAACACCAGCAGCCCGAAAATATTTTCCATCTCTCCCAATTCAAATTCAATGGATTCCACGGCTGTGTTGCGGGTAACTTCATCATAAAGTTTCCAGTGATGTTTTATCCGTTTCAGTAATTTCTGAAGTAGCTCTTTTGTTTCCATTTTACGGTGGTTAGCTCCGGGATTTTAATTCCTCATCCATTTTCGCAGGTTCAAAACTTGTTTTAAAAAACTTAATAAAGCCCTCTATGGTAATCCAAACCATCGAAATAAAGATAATAGCGTTCAGAACCTGCAATAATACATTATGTTTGGCTACAAAGTTGAACTGATTTTCGGCTACAGCCCACAACGATACCGAAATCATAAACAGGGCAGGCAGTGCCGTAATGAGCCATCCCCGTTTGGTACGCCCTTTTAAATATAAGGTAACCACAATTAATGCAAGGGCTGCCAGTGTTTGGTTGACGGCTCCAAAAATGGGCCAAAGAGCTAATGCTCCTTTTCCGTCGGCTCCGGTAGAAAAAACCAGTATTAACGCAATGATAACAACAAAACCGGTTGAAACATATTTATTTTTAAATGTCTTAGGAAAAGTTTCGGTAACCAGATAGCGTTGAACACGGGTTGCTGTATCCAGCGTGGTTCCTGCAAAGGTGGCAACAAACACACCCATGATGGTTATGGCTATGCTTTTAGGGATACCTATCGATTCGATCATATTGGCAGCCCCTTCAACAAAAGCCCCTACTTTGGAGCTTAGTCCTCCGGCAGCACTCCACGACGAATAGTGAGAAGTCCAGGCTGCTAATCCGGTAAGCACATGTCCGTCATTTCCAATATACCCCATTCCTATTCCTGCTGTTGTGGCAATAATTACCAGTGTAGCCAACGAGCCTTCCATAAGCATGGAGCCGTATCCAACAAAAAGAGAATCGGTTTCTTTACGCACCTGTTTCGATGAAGTTCCCGATGAAACCAATGCATGAAATCCGGAAATGGCTCCGCAGGCAATGGTAATAAACAGGAAAGGCCATAATGACGGAGAGCCTTCGGGATGAGCTCTGACAACAGGTGCCACGATATGCAACTCGCCACTGAAACCGGTAAACAAAACGCCCAGCACCAACAATACCAAAGCTACTACCAATTGATGAGAATTGATGTAATCGCGTGGCTGCAATAAGGTTGTAACGGGTATCACCGAAGCAATAAAGGCGTAAATCAACAAAATAATAGTCCAAACAGCCACCGGCGATAACCCGAACATGGCCGGCATTTCAAAAGGCACAAACGAACCCAAAACAACAGTGAGGTATAAAGCAATTACGGCAATGATAGACCAGACAGCCAGGTTGGCACCCTTTTTATATACCAGAAACCCGAGATAGATGGCAATAGGAATTTGAAGCCATACCGGCACCACCGATTGCGGAAACATTTTAAACAATATGGCAATGACCAACCCGAAAATAGCCACCACAATCCATAACTCCAAAAAAACAATAAAAAACAAAAAATATTTGGTTCGTGCATTGATGTACTTGCCGGTAAATTCCGAAAGCGATTTTCCCTGATTACGCATGGAAACAACGAGGGCTCCCAAATCGTGGGTGGCGCCCATCACAATAGAACCCACGAAAACCCAAACTAAGGCCGGAAGCCATCCCCAGATTACTGCAATGGCAGGGCCTACTATCGGGCCGGTTCCGGCAATGGAGGCAAAATGATGCCCGAAAATCACCTCTTTTTTGGTGGGCACAAAATCAACACCATCTTCAAGCTCTACCGAGGGAACAGGGTTGTTGTCACTCAACTTAAATATTTTTTTCCCTATAAATTTACCGTATATCCGGTACATCAACAGGTATCCGCCGAATACCGAAAGCATCATCAATATTGAACCCATTTTATTTTATTTTGATAAATAAACAATGGATAAAAGTAGTAAAAAAGAAGAATAGTTGGTTGTTCGATGTTTTGTTTTTAAGGCTTCAATAAAAAGTGAAGAGTGGCATTGTTATACTATGATGGAAAATTTGTAGCCTCACCAGAGGACTCCCCGCCCGGACGTACCGTTCGGTACGGGCGGGGGACTTGTATCTAAAGTTTAGGAAACCTCTATTCTTATTGTAGCCCCAACAGGACTCGAACCTGTATCTAGAGTTTAGGAAACTCCTATTCTATCCCTTGAACTATGGGGCCATAATTCCGACAACCATCGGGAAGGCTGCAAAATTAAGTTTTTTCTTTATATCCGCTCTAAAAAATATTTCTCTAATTGTCGCAGGTCGTTGCTGAAGCGGCGGATACCTTCTGAAAGTTTTTCATTGGCCATGGGGTCGTCATTCAAAGCCCAGCGAAATTCCATCTCATTATAATGAACCTCTTCAATATTCATGGCTTTGGCATTTTCAACCGTGAGCTTTGGGTTGATTTTTATGGAGGAGCTTTCCAGCTCTCCGAGCAATGCAGGTGAGATAGTCAGTAAATCGCACCCTGCCAGTTCTATTATTTCTTCTTTGTTACGAAAGCTGGCTCCCATGATCTCGGTACTAAATTCAAACTTTTTGTAATAGTTATAAATTTCTGTTACCGACAAAACGCCCGGGTCTTCAGCAGCTGGAATATGATTGACCCCGCGTTCTTTTTTATGCCAATCGAGGATACGGCCTACAAACGGAGATATCAAAGTAATACCGGCTTCGGCACAAGCAATAGCCTGTACCTTATTGAACAAAAGGGTAAGGTTGGTATGGATTCCCTCTTTCTCCAAAATCTCAGCCGCTTTAATGCCTTCCCAGGTAGCTGCAATTTTTATTAAAACTCTTTCGCGTGAAATACCGGCGGCTTCATAAAGACGAATCAGCCCTTTAGCATAAGAGATGGTGTCGTAAATACGGAATGACAAACGGGCATCTACTTCGGTGGAAACGCGTCCGGGAACAATTTTCAGGATTTCCAGTCCAAAATTAACAGCAACTTTTTTAAGTCCCAGTCTGAGTTTTTGATGAATATCACCCTGCACTTTGCGGGCATAGGCCACGGCATCATTAATCAACAATTTATATTGCGGGTTTTGGGCTGCCGCCAATATCAACGACGGGTTGGTGGTAGCATCTTGCGGTTGATATTTTTTCATCGACTCGAAATCGCCGGTGTCGGCTACCACGGTGGTATATTGTTTTAATTGCTCAAGCGTATTCATAATGCTCTCTATTTTTTTATTTTAATTTTGCCTCAAAAATATTACCTCTTTTTGGAATATTTATTTTGTTTCAAATCAATAACAGAAAGTCAAGGTTTTAATGTGCAGGAAATAAACCGGAATTGGGTTAGACACGGCATAAAACCGTAACCGCAGGTTTTTATCCGGCGCTACTTCACCTCACTTCCGTTACTCACCTTTTGTTCGGGGGCAACAAACACCAGTTTTCCGTCTTTGTCTTCGGCCATAAGAATCATCCCCTGTGATTCGATGCCTCGAAGTTTACGGGGTTTAAGGTTCACTAAAATGGAAACCTGCTTTCCGACGATATCCTGCGGGTCATAATATTCGGCAATACCGGAAACCACAGTACGTTGGTCGATACCCGTATCTATTTTCAGCTTGAGCAGTTTTTTGGTTTTAGCCACCTTTTCAGCTTCCAGAATGGTTCCGGTACGGATATCCATTTTCATAAAATCGTCAAACTCAATTTCCTCCTTGGCCGGGGCTGCTTTAACTTCTGCCAGCTCATTTTGTTTTTTGGTATTCAACAGTTTTTGAACCTGAGCTTCCACTTCACTGTCTTCGATTTTGGTAAAC
>CAZKGB010000292.1:0-3833 GCA_964551935.1 uncultured Lentimicrobiaceae bacterium
TAAAACCAAAAGTGCCGGTTTTTAAGAATTTATAACGGAATCTAAATTGGAAGGAAGAGGGAGATTTGTTTTCTCTCTTTTGCATCTGCGTTAATTACTTAAATAGAACAACTTTATCAGAAAAAAACAGCCGTGAATTCGCGAATTCGCGGCAAAATTAGTGGCTTGCCAATATTGAGTTAATTACTTTAACCCAGCAAAAAACCACCATCAGCCACCATGATACTTCCTGTAATAAAACTGCCCGCACCCGAGGCCAGCAGCAGGGCTATCCCTGCAATTTCATCCGGTTCACCCATGCGTCCTATGGGGGAGGCCTCTTTTATTTGTTGCATGATTTGCTCATTGGACCATAGGGCTGCACTGAATTTTGTCTTGATCAGTCCGGGGCAAATGGCATTGACCCGAATACCGTGCTTTCCCCACTCTTTTGCCTGGCTTTTGGTAAGCATGGTTACCGCCGATTTGCTGACGGAATAAATCCCCAGCCCCTCTTCAGGAAGTTCACCCTCCACCGAGCTGATGTTGATGATACTGCCTCCACCCCGTTTTTTCATGCTCTCCAAACATTGGTTAGCCAAATCCCAGGGAGCTTTCACGTTGACGTTCATAATTTGGTCGAAGACTGCTTCGTCAGCCTCTTCAACAGGACCAAAAACGGGGTTGGTTCCGGCGTTGTTCACCAATATATCAACACCACCCAGCTCAGCAATCGTTTTTTCGATTAGCGCTTTTCTATCATCGGCATTGGCTACATGGCAGGCAATGGCGATGGCTTTTAAGCCATCAGCAATAAATGTTTCAACCACTTTATCACAAGCCTCTTGTTTACGACTGCTGATTACCACTGTGGCACCGTTTTCGGCAAAAGCACGAGCAATAGCCTCACCGATTCCTTTAGAGGAACCGGTGATGATGGCTACTTTTCCGGTTAAATCAAACTTATTCACTATCTTCATCGTCAAACCGCAACTTCATCCATGGTTCTGTTTCCAAATCTACGTCATCATCCATCTCTTTATCGATACCGCCAAGGTATTTGGCCACATTAACACGGGTTTTAAAATCATATTCCAAACTTAAAGCGATGGCTTCCATAATGGGTGATCCACCACCATGAACTCCACCCACCAATAGCTCTGCTGTCATGCCTGAAGTACTCATAATTTCAACCAGGTTCCAGATTTTCAACGATAATTCCGGTGGAATTTTCGGATTTCTTACAATAAACTTATCAAGATGATCTTTTAACTCATCCATGGTAAAACTCTCTTTAAAAGGAAGCGTAGAGGCAATACCTCCGGCCATTTCGGTTAAGAGGTTAAACTCATGATAAATCAATTCACCCATCAGTTTACGACCCACGTTGGCATAAATGGTGTTGGGAAAAAAAGTTCCACTGGTAGTTTTTTTACCAAAAACGGCAGCAGCGACACCGGCACTAAAGGCCAGCTCGGCAGCGCCGGCAAATTGAGTGAGTTTTTCTCTTACATGCGAAACCTTGGTAATGTTGTTGGCTTCGGCAGCAAGTAATGAAGTGCCGCATAAAATATCGGAAACGGCGGGTTTACATCCTGAATAACTATGGCGGTGCGAATCGGCAAAAAGCAGGGCTAAACGACGGCCATATTCCCACTCACCGGCCATAAAAACACGTTCGTTGGGAACAAACACATTATCGAAAACAACTACCGAGTCGGAAATGCCGGTTTGACAAATTGGGGGAGGATTATCATCATCTTTCTGACGGTGCCATACCGGACGGGTAACCAGCTTAACGCCTTCCCAGTCACCGGGAACAACAAAGGCTACTGCATAATCTTTATCGTCTTCCATCAAGGCACGTGTGGGAATCACAAATATTTCATCGGCATAGGGAGCCTGTGTTACCGACATTTTAAAGCCGCTAACCACAATTCCGTCTTCGCGTTTTTCTACTATATGAACATAAGCATCGGGGTCAGCTTGCGCCGAAGGCCGTTTTAAACGGTCACCTTTGCTATCGGTTTGAGCACAACATCCAACCAAATCGTTTTCCTGATATACTTTCATAAAGTTTAAAAAACGCTGGTGATAATCGGTGCCTCTCTCTTCATCCACTTCTTTAGTATAGATAGATAAAGCACTAATGGCATCGTGGCCCATACAGCGCTGAATACATCCGCCGGCACGACGGGCGCCCATACGGATAAGCTTCTGCTTTTCCATTAAATCATAAGGATCCTGTGGAAGGTGAGCCCACCGGTTAACTACATCGCCGGTTAAATTCGACTTTGCCGTGGCCAGTTTTTTGTACTTTGGATTTTGTGCCAGGTCGAAAGTAATGCTGAGTACATTGATTCCGGGACGCAACCTGGGATCGTCCCTGCCGACTTTTTGATCGCCAATATAAATATTTGGCTTCATCTTGTTCAACTTCTCGATGTACTGTTCTTTTGTCCGTAACATAATTTTACTCCTTATTTATGTATTAAAAAATCCTGGCAACTTTACTTTAAACATGAAAAACCAGTTGTGCAATATTAACAAAAAGAAATGGGTGTTTTTTAAAAACAGTAGGTAAATCACTTAAATTTATACATGATATAAATTGACCTTCTTTTTGTGATTTTTTCACAGATTTATTGTGCATGCATAATAATATTTTATATATTTGCAATGCATGCATAACAATATTCAATCATGAACATAGAGGAAACCGTTGATTACCACATCCGTGCAACACTTTTTAAGATGATGCGGATGTACAACTTATACGCAGCCGAAAATGGAATTACGCAAGGAATCGGCTACGTTTTAATTTTGATTACTAAAGATGGTGTACCCGCAACCAAAATTGCCCCTTTAATGGGAATGAGCACTTCCAGCCTTACCCGGTTGCTTAAAACCATGGAAACCGACGGACTGATTTATCGGCAATCCGACTTGCAAGATAAAAGAGTTGTTAGAATTTTTCTGACAGAAAAAGGGGTGCAACTACGCGAAAAAGCCAAAGCTGTTGTGCTGAATTTTAATGAAAAACTTTTTAACAAGATCAGCAAAAAAGAGATGAGTGCTTTTATTAAGGTAACCTCCATTATTCGCGACCAGATACACAATGAAATAGAAATATTTCAACAAAATAAAATTTCCCAAAAACATTAACAAATAAAAAACATTATGGCACGCAGAATTAAAAAAGTAGCGGTGTTAGGCTCCGGAGTTATGGGTTCCGGTATTGCCTGTCATTTTGCTAACATCGGACTGGAAGTGTTGCTGCTGGACATTGTTCCGCGCGAACTTACCGACGCCGAAAAAGCAAAAGGACTAACCTTGGATGACAAAGCTGTTCGTAACAGAATTGTTAACGACTCGTTAAAAAATGCTTTAAAATCAAAACCATCGCCTATTTACAAAAAAAGTTTTGCCAAGCGAATTACTACCGGCAACTTTGATGATGATTTTGTAAAAATTAAAGATTATGACTGGGTGATAGAAGTGGTGGTTGAACGCCTCGACATCAAGCAAATTGTTTTTGAAAAGGTAGATAAATTCCGCCGACCCGGAACCTTGGTTACAACCAATACTTCGGGTATTTCGGTGGAGAAAATGATTGAAGGCCACAGCGAAGATTTTCAGAAAAACTTTTGTGGTACGCACTTCTTTAACCCGCCGCGTTATTTACAACTTTTCGAAATTATCCCCACGCACAAAACCGACCCTGAGGTTATTGATTTTCTTACCGATTACGCAGCTCGTTTTCTTGGTAAAACGGCCGTTATTGCCAAAGATACACCTGCTTTTATAGCCAACCGTATTGGAACATTTTCCATTATGGAGCTTTATAACAACGT
>CAZKGB010000293.1:0-3830 GCA_964551935.1 uncultured Lentimicrobiaceae bacterium
ATGGCACGGTAGTTTCGAATAAACTCTTCAAAGAGGGAAGGAGCTTTGAATTTTACACCGTTTTTCCATTTCCCGTTGGCAGATTGGCGGATTTGTATTTCGGTAATGCTGATATTTTTCAGATTAACGTGATGGTCAATGGCTGATTGGAACGCATCGGCATAGATACCATTATACCCCGCGTGGAGATAACCTTTTGTTGATTGCCGGGCATTTGCTTGATGCGCAGGCAAAAGATTCAAGCCGAGTATGGTGAAAAAAAAGATTATTCGTTTCATGTCATTGAGCAATTATTATTCAATTGAAAAAGATACATCATCGGGTTTGTGGGTTACGGTAATATTAATACCATAGCCAAACTCGCCGCTTAATATGGTTTCGCCGGCAACATCAATCTGTCCCGACATTTTGAGCCCGGCATTTCCGGTGGCAACAAACGAGCCTGTGTTCAGATTAATCATGCCTAAAGCGCCTGCGTAAGCTAAACCGTCAATTGAGCCCGAAACGACTCCCATGGCAGATACTTTAAAGAAGGCATACAGGTAAACATCGGTGAGTGCCAGAAAATTCGCTTTATCAAAATCGGCACCCATTCCCAGCGAGGCTCCCACATCCACATTAAACTCGACACTGGCAACGCCAACATCTACATCCACATCCGGAATAGGGCTTGGTTGCATAACTACCGTACCGGCAAACATGAATCCGTTAATTTTAGTTGGGAACAGAATCATTGGAAACTGAACACCCGAATAGCTAAGGAATCCTGTTTTAATATTGTCGGTAACGGGATAGTTACCAAATACAATCCCTGCCATTCCCTCTTGGAAATAGGGATTGGGAAATTTCATGTTACCGCCTCCAAGCAGATACCATCCCTGATTATCAAGCACCATCTGGATACTTCCTTTTACTTGTGCAGTACCTATCTTTTTATCAAAGTTAAGGTTGCCTACAATGGAGGGTACCGAATAATCGAAAGTAAAGTTCATATCGCCAAAAGGGGTCTCCACTTTATCCAGTTTAATCTGACTGTTATCAGGATCGCCGGTAAGCTCGCCATTAACAATAAATTTCATGGGGCCGTCGGCACCGTTAAACTCCTCTTTTTTAACATCGCCCGTAAAGGCAAAAACCGGCCAGTTTGCAGGAAGTGCTGTCATGCTACCCCTTAAATTGTGTAAGGTTTTTCCTTTTGAGAAGTTCCATTTTTGTCCGGTTGGTTTTAAAGTAGCCGTGGTAACATGTTCGGCAGGGGTTTTAGTGAGCTCCATATTAAAGCTGAACATGGGTCTTTCCGATATGGTTCCCTTCGCCAAAAATCCTGACGATGTAAGCGTTTGACGCTCATCGTTAGCCTGATTTAAAAACTCCATCAAACAGGCATTGGCTTGTACACTAAAATTAAAGGGTTCATATTCGAAGCTGAGGTTGTTTCCTCCGTTTCGATACTTAATTCTACTGGAATAATATTGTTGGTCGGTGTTGGGAATTTCCGGGTCGAAAACACCACTCAGGCTAAACATGTCAGAATAAACATAAAGCTGTGCCGGTTTAAACTTCATCGTGTTGTAAACATTGAGCCACGGGTGTTGCTCAGGCAGTTTGTAATAAGAGCCGTGGCTCATACGACTAAACAGTACCACCTTTTCAATAATAATTTTGTCCGTCGCCGATAAGGCCGGAAGGTGGTTGATCGAAGCACAATAGGTTTGATCGTCAGCCGGAAAGATTTCAAACCGCCAGTAGGAGTCCTGACTTGAAAGAAAAGTTTTAACATCAGGTGTAAAAGCAAGTTTTTTTATTCCCAAAATGCTGATGTTGGAAAAGTCGAAATCGCCCCGGTAGAGTGATTCGGGTTTTACTTTCATATCGGTAAAAGGAACAACCATACCCTGCATGTCGAGATTGCCGTGTAATATGGAGAAGCCCAGTTTATCGAAACCCCAGTCTCTTGTTTGTATTGTCCAATCCTGAAGGCCGATAGCAAGATCTGTTTTGCCATAAACAGGAATAATTTTGTTTTTGGTAATCTTCAGGTTTCCTATGGGAATGTTTAAATCGGTGGGGGTGGAGTTTTGAAGGTTGGTATGAAGATGGGTGTCAAGGCTTAATGTATCGGATTCGACAAATGAACCCGAAGGTGTGGCAGTGGCATCAAAATCGTATACTTTAAACGAGAGTGCTTTTTTATCTTTACCGTAAACTTTCATGGAGTGATATAGCAACACGGAGATACCTTTTGATGTAATGGAATATACATCGGGAGTGTCAGTCCCGTCGCTTTGATGCGCAAAAAGTTGTGGAGGTTCGTTCAGGATAAATTTACTTGTTTGAAATGAAACGGGATTCAGATACATTTTTCCCTTTACGGTTCCTGTTACCGAACCGCTGTAACCACCAAATCCTCCCTTTTTAGGTCCCGGCGAGGTGCTGTAGCTAACCTCCTGAACCGTTAAACCCGTGCTGCTGCGGGTATAGGCGTTAAATCCAAGTGCTTTCAGGTTGAACTGGTTTAGATTAGAAAGAAGTTGCCCGGTTTCAGGATAGGCGACAGGGGTACCACCCGATTGTTTGGGAATGATAGAGACTTCCGAAAAGGGTATCTGTTGACCTGCGTCGGCAGTGGCAAAATCGGTATTGGAGGGCAGGTTGTAAAGATATCCCCAAATAAAGGTTTTTCCGTTAGATTCCACCAACGAATCAACGGCCATTTCAAAGCCTAGCAGGTGCGTAATATCCATTCCGCTATAGTTTTGTAAAGTAAAATTCAGGCTGTTGCTGCCTGCAATTACCATTTTGCTTTTGGTTTGGCCGATATACTGCGAAGCCGGTTTAGAGGCGGTGAACTCCAGATTTCTGTTTTTGGGTAACCCGTTTAGTTGATAATGTCCCTGCGCGTTGGATTTAACCGTGAACTCGCTGCTTCCCGATCCGTTGTCCCACCTAATCAGGGCGTCTTTAACAGGTTGACCGTTATCATCATAAACGTAACCTTCCACGTTGGATCCTTTTTCCATGATGACCGTATATTTTACATACGAGGAGGAAACGGGTATGTTCATCGAAAGGTGCCGTGTTTGGTAACTCATGCCTAACGGCGATAATACCGTAACCGTGAAGTTGTTGGCTGAAGAGGAGCTGTTAAAACGGTAATCAATTTTACCATTACCATCCGTGAGCAAGGTGTCGCTTACCCCTTCGATAACAACACGGGCGTCGGCAAGAGGAGCAACCATAAATCCCCACCTTCCTACCGGCGATTGAACCGTTAGCTCAAGTTTTCTGGATTCCTTTTTTAATACGATGGGCTTGGGAAGTTTGATAAATTTTCCCTGGACGGTGAAGGTGGTGTCCCAGTCGGCATACTCTTCGTTGTCGGCATCCACAATCATATGGATGGTGTTCTCCGGAACATCAACATGAAATTTCGTGGGTAGATAACTGAAGTTTGGAAAATGCAGAAAATTAATAGCCGGTGTAAATGCAAACTGGTAGCCGCCATCGAGATAGATATGAACAGGAATACCTTCACCCTCTTCGTTCACGATGGTTCCATACACTCCCGATAATGGATCCAGGTCGAATTCGTAGTACTCTTTAACGCCGGTTCCCATGGGCTTAAACGAAAATACATCGTGCTTACCCAGTTCGTAGCCATATTTCCCTGCTTCCATCCTGTAGCTTAAATAGGGATCGAGATTGTTGAATTCGTAGTGGCCGTTTGATTGGGAAAATACCCATTGAAAATCGGCCTGGTTTCCCTGGTTGTCGTATCCATAAAGAAATATAAGAGCATTCCCGATGGGAATTTTATTTTTAGCATCCTG
>CAZKGB010000294.1:0-3825 GCA_964551935.1 uncultured Lentimicrobiaceae bacterium
ACAAGAAACCCCAAGCCAAGCTATTAAGCATAAAAGGATATCGCTGGGAATTTCAGGAAGGGTTATCAGACAGTGCGCTTCTGAATATGGAACGAGCTTTTATTTTTTTACAATGCCGGTTAATGAACGAGCTGGATATTAAGTTTTCAGGAATTAAATGCAATTAACATGAATTTATCAACAAACTATTTAGGGCTTGAGCTTAAAAACCCTATTGTGGTAAGCAGCTCCAGAATGACCGGTGACCTCGAATCGATAAAAAAGTGCATTCATGCAGGAGCCGGTGCCATTGTTTTGAAATCGCTGTTCGAGGAACAGCTTCGTATAAAAACCGAGTCGAAAATGGACAACAGCAGGGCTTCTGAAATGTATTTCTGGTTTCCGGAAGCAAAAAAACTGGTTATGGAACAAGGTATCAAGGCTAATATGGAACAGTATCTTAGCTTTGTGCGTAAAGTGAAAGAAATTAGCAGTGTACCTGTTATTGCCAGTATAAATTGTCAGTCGCCTGACGAGTGGCCCCTGTTTGCCGGTGCCATTCAGGAAGCCGGTGCCGATGCCCTCGAGTTAAACATTGCTATTTTTCCGTTTAACAATTCTATGGCCAGCTGCGAGCTGGAAGAGGTTTACATTCAGATATTAAATCAGGTTAAAAAACATGTTTCCATCCCGGTTTCCATCAAGCTGGGCCACTATTTTACCAATCTGTGTGCATTGGCACACCGTCTGGTAGAAAATAAAGTGGACGGATTGGTTCTGTTCAATCGTTACTTCAGACCTGACATTGATATTGATTCCATGAAAGTGGTAGAAGATAACTACTTCTCTTCACCCGAAGAGTTGTCTGAATCGTTACGCTGGATTGCATTAATGGCCGAAAACAACCTTGGTTGCGATTTAGCAGCCTCCTCAGGTATTCATTCGTATGTTGGCGTGGTAAAACAACTTCTTGCCGGTGCTGATGTTGCTCAGGTATGTAGCACATTATATCTAAACGGGATTGAGTATTTAACTGAAATAATCCAGGGACTGGAGAGTTGGATGATAAGTCATAATTTTGAAACCATCAACGATTTTAAAGGAAAATCATTAAATAAGCAAACCATGGACGCCTCCTTTGAACGCGTTCATTTTATGAACCGAAACTTTGATTAAAATTGGGTAACAAAACAACGGTTTCAATCTCAGCCGGAAAAAGTATCTGGTTTAAGATTTATTGACCGTTAAACCCGGGTTTTCATATTATAAACCCTCTTTATAAAAAACTTTGATAGCTCCAATGGTAATGTCTGCTTCGATATAAAGCGGAATTCTCTTTGTATCGTTTGATATCCACACTTTAATGGCATTATCGGAGCTAAAAAGTTTGTTGTCGGTAACCATTGCTGTAAATTTAAGGGTGCTATACGCCATCTTGTTTTGTATCCGCAAAGTATCGTATCCGTTAAACACGATGCTTTGCTGGTGCACAACACCATCCATAATAATGGGTAGGGTAATGGTGTCTCCATCCCGAAGATGGGTAAAATTTAAAAACCTGAGTTTGCTTGTGGCCGACTGCACATCGTACAGGGGCTTTTTAAAAGACAGCGTGTCAAGCGTTAAAGGTTTTCGGGTTTCCTCGGTACGAATGTAAACCAACGAATCATTGTAATCGAAAGTGTATCTGTTACTGATTCGGTATCCTCCTTCTGAGGTGTTTTTTGTTGCCAATACCGGATAATAGCTATCGGGATAGCACCATGATGTATAGTGATCGTCCAGTTTAAAAAGCCAGTTCCAACGCGGTAATGATTTTCCGGTTCCTTCAAGTCGCAGCAAAGGGATGCTATTTAAAGTGTCAGGATGAGTTGATAACGTTAAACTGCCTCCGTCAATCCAAATAATTCCCCAGTTATAGTAAACTTCATAAGACAGCTCTTCAGTTTGTCCGTTCAGGTTCATTCCCAAAAAAATCAATAAAAGAAGTATGAAAAAGAGTTTTTTCATTTCTATCCATCTATTCCGGCCCAAAAGATTGCAGCCCTCTTTTGTTAAGATAAACAACAATGGATCCCACAACAATTTTTGCTTTTACTTTGGCAATACGACGGTATCGGTCGTTGGTTAACCACACTTCAATAGCGCTGTCGCTTCTAAAAAAAGTGCTGTTTGAAACGATAGCCCCAAACTTAATCATGGGTACTCTTTTATGGTTTACAGATATCAAGGTGTCTTTTCCAAGATATACAACAGGTTGTTTAAAGATTTTTCCATCCAGAATGGTGTTGAATTTAACCGTATCACCAGCTCTAAGATGATTGTAGTCCCATGTTCGAAGGTAATAAAGTGCCGACAAAGCATCCGTTATAAACCCCTCAGAATTTACCGTTCGGTTTACCGGCTCATTTCCGGTTGATTCCATATACATTCCCACTTCACCACCACTCTTATTGAAGTTGTAGATAGTATGAACCCAAACTCCCTGCTCGGTATTTTCCTTTTCAAACCTAATGGGATACAAAGTTTTGTAATGGGCTACTGACCTGTAATAGTCTTCCAGATTAAATATCCAGCCATACTTTTCCATGGAGTATCCTTTTGCGATAAAACGGTATGCTTTTACACTATCAACCGTAATGGTATCTGTTGAAAAATTTGCCAGTCCGGCTTTTATCCAGATGGCACCCAGCTTATAATAAACATCGTAATGGAGTTTTTCTGATGCCGGCAATTTAAACGACGAATCAACCACGGTCTGGCTTTTAAGAGGAAAAGTCAAAAGGCTGATCAAAATAATGATTAATAGTTGCTTCATGAAATTTTTTTACAAAAGTAGCATAAATAAAGCCCGCGATAATAATGTCATTAAAATTAGCACCCGTTAAACCAGACCAAAAGCAAGCATTCCGTTATAGCCATCCTCGGCTACTTTACGGGTACCGGCGGCTTTTTTAAACAATGAATGCCAACTCGTTTACATCTTTACATAACTTCCTTCAACCAGTTAATCATGTCGGCCATAACTTCATCTTTGTTGGGTTCGTTTATAATTTCGTGGCGTGCCCCCCTGTATATTTTTTCAGTAACCTTTTTTACCCCTGCATCCCGGTATTTACGTGCAATCAAATCAATGTCTTTTCCCTTATTTGAAAGCGGATCATCCATTCCGGACACCAGGTAAATTGGCAAATCTTTTGGAGTATGATAAAATACCTCGTTTTCCCTGTCCAGTAAAATTCCCACTGACATTTGAATCCCAAACTCGATGGTGATGGGGTTTCCGTTTAAGGGGTCAGCCATATATTTTTCAACCTCGTGCTCATCACTATTGATAAAATCGCGTGTTCCCTTTCTGTTTTTTACTTTATTGTTGAGTTGTGTCCAAAGGAAATTATCAAATTTTTTGTTTGGCTTATTCTTATCAGAAAACAGCGACCATAGCTTTGCCAGAATCAGCCCTCCTTTTAGCTCCACCGTATTTCCCCAGGTTGTTCCCGAAATAACAGCAGCTTTGAATTCATCGCCACGCATTGAAATAAATTTTCTGGTTAAAAAGGAGCCCAGGCTATGGCCAAAGATGGCTTTTGGTAAACCGGGATATCTCTTTTCAATATCATCGAGAATCTCACTCAAATCGTCCACCACCCTCAGAAAGCCATCTTTATTTCCAAAGTGGGAAAAAATGCCGCTCTCTTTGGCGGTTAACCCATGACCACGATGATCGGGAGCAAAAACGGCAAAGCCCATCTTGTTGAGCTTACGTGCCAAATAGTCGTACCGTTTGGCATGTTCAACGGCCCCGTGAACCACGAGCATTAATTTATCTGGGTTGTCAGGTATCCA
>CAZKGB010000295.1:0-3819 GCA_964551935.1 uncultured Lentimicrobiaceae bacterium
AAAGAACTCTTCCGAATCAATAATGATTCCTTTTTTCATATCAAGGATTGATTCAAATGTTCTTTTCTTGTTCGACATAATTATTTTCCTAATATTATTTTGAAATAAGAACTGTTTATTTTAATGCAGCCTAACTACTTGCTAAGCACCCTTGTATTGCCCTTATGACTTCCCTGTCCGTTGTAATACTCCCCAACCAAGCCAGTAGAAAAATAAATCGAATATGGATGGAATGGCGCATAGCAGATTTTTTGTTGTAAAGGTAGAATTATTTTTATTCCACCTGTTATTACAAGTCAATTAAATCACCGGGACTGGTAATCTTCGAAATATTTATCGTTGTTACGTGAGTATATATCTCGGTGGTTTTCGGACTCTGGTGTCCTAATAATTCCTGAATGTATCGTAAATCGGTGCCATTTTCAAGCAAATGAGTGGCAAATGAATGCCGCAGGGTGTGAACGGCCCCCTGCTTGGTTACTCCCGCTTTGACTTTAGCATGGGCTAAAACTTTTCGCACACTTGTCGGTGAGTAGGGCCCTCCATATTGCCCTTCAAACAAATACCTGTCGGGCTGATACATCTCTTTATATTGGTGTAACATTTCGAGCGCCGTATTCGACAGTATCGTATAACGATCCTTCCTACCCTTACCTCCTTTAATAAATATCATCTTACGATCTTCCAAAACATCATTAACCTTTATATTAATCATCTCACTTAAACGTAAGCCGGCTGAATAGATAAGAAAAATCATCATCCGATGTTTTAGGTTCTCGATACTATTTATTATTCTCCTGATTTCATCAAGACTGTAAATCGTAGGAAGCATTTTTTTACGCTTTGGCCGATTTATCTCCTTAAGTTCCATCACTTTATCTCCAATCGTTTTGTAATACAACTTGATTGCATTAATCGATTGATTGATAACCGAATCGGAAGGATTCAATTGCTGCATCCACTCTTCATGATAGCGATTTATCTCCTCCACTTCAAAATTGTTTATCTGCTCAAGAGTTACCGTGTCATCCCAATTCAAGAAACGCAATACCATATTATGATAGGTTTCAAATGTGTTCATGCTGTAGTGATGCAACTGCATATAAGCCAAAAATTCGTCCGGGACCGAAATAAATTTTTCATACTTTTGATAACTCTGTTCCAAAAGTAACCGTTTAATCTCCAAATCACTTACCTTTAACTCGGTGTTAATCTGCACCATATAATACTGCATTAAAAACTCCACGACTTCTTTCATGGCCTGCTTTCGTGCTTCAAAACACCAAACACCATGTTTAACATCCCACTGCAAAAGGCCAAACTTCTTTATTTCAGTATACTCGTTATACCTGAAATATTTTTTTATCCCTATTAACTTTTTACCTCCCAGAGTATATGGAAACAGCATCACCTTCGGAAGCACAGACCTTTTTTTCAAAGCACTATTTTGCAAGCGGCTACTCCCAATGGTATCTCCCTTTATCACGGGCTTACTCCTAAAAACGTCATTGATATGCGATTTACTCAGATTTGCGATATCTCCAAAAGTATCCTGTAAAATAGTCAAACTCAAAGCACTGTCCCCAACATAAAAAAACCTTTCATCAGGCTCAAATTTTATCCAATCATTTTCACGTATTCTATTATACACCATTTTGTCTCTCCAAAAAAACAGCTTTAAACAAGCTTTTCCCTTCACCTTTACTCGGTTTACAAATATTACGGGCTTTTTGCGTTCCTTGTACATAGCAATAAGATTTATAGATTTTTTTCAAAAATAGGTGCAATAAAAACCTAACCTTTATTTTTAAGTGTGTATAATCGACAATAAGCAATTAAAAAAACGAATAATATTGTTAATTTTGTGGTGACTGAAAAAAACATCATTATAAAAACAGTCCTTAAAAAATACTGATAACATCGTTAAACTACACTAACAAAAACAATTATGAAAGCAATATGTTTAAACTGCGGTGAAGAGTTCGTGGGGCGCAGCGACAAAAAATTCTGCTGCGACCAATGCCGAAACACTTACAACAACCAAATTAAACGCGAGCACGAAATACTCATAACCAGCATCAACAAAATCCTGCGTAAAAATCGTAAAATCCTTAAACAGTTCAACCCCGAAGGCAAAACCGTCATTCGGAAAGAACACCTTTTAAAGCTGGGATTCGATTTTAACTATCACACGCACTCACACACGACATCCTATCAAAACACATACTATTTTTGCTACGAATATGGTTACATGTTTCTAAAAGATGAAAAGGTTTTAATTATCAACCAACAAAAGTACATGCAACCTTCCACTCCCTGAATCTTTTTCCTTTGCGGGATTTCGCCTGCACAAAGCCTTTAGTAATTCGTAATAATACCCCCTTTTTTGACTAATTTTGTCGCTTGAATACCGAGATTAGTTTTATTAATATCCCGATTAAACCAAGCAACATGAGTTATGACATCCAAAAAATAAGAGTCGATTTTCCCATCCTTCAGAAAAAGATTAACGGCAAACCCCTGGTTTATTTCGACAACGGTGCCACCACGCAAAAACCCCGACAGGTAATCGATTGCATCAGCAACTATTACCTCAATCAAAACAGCAATGTTCACCGCGGGGTGCATACCTTAAGTCAGGAAGCTACCGACCTGTTTGAAGGCGCACGCGAATACATCAGACAGTTTATCAATGCCGAAGAAACCAACGAAATTATTTTTACCCGTGGCACCACCGAGTCCATTAACCTGCTGGCTGCCGCCTTAAAACCGTGGATAGTAAAAGGAGATGAAATACTGGTTACCGCCATGGAACACCACTCTAACTTTGTGCCGTGGCAACAGCTTTGCGAAGAGCGCGGCGCAAAACTTAGAATTGTACCCGTCGAACGAAACGGTGAACTCGACCTGGATTTTCTTCAAAAATTGATGAACCCCTACACTAAACTGCTGGCACTAACCCATGTTTCCAATGTTCTGGGTACGGTTAACCCCGTTAAAAATATTATCAAAATGGCCAAAGACAAAGGTATTCCCGTACTGCTGGATGGTGCCCAGGCCATTGCCCATACCAAAGTTGACGTGCAGGATTTAGGCTGCGATTTTTACGCTTTTTCAGGCCACAAAGCCTATGCTCCTATGGGAATCGGTGTGCTGTATGGAAAATTTAACTGGATGCGACGTCTCCCCCCTTACCAATACGGTGGCGAAATGATTGATGAAGTAACCTTCGAGAAATCTACCTTTAACAAGCTGCCTTTCAAATACGAAGCAGGTACCCCCAACGTTGAAGGGGCTCTGGCACTCGAATCGGCGTTGCGATATATCAGCGATATCGGCATTGAAACCATCAGGAAACATGAAGATGAACTACTCAATTATGCCGAACAAAAGTTGATAGAAATTGAAGGGGTCAGAATCATCGGTACCGCCAAAGAAAAAACAGGCGCCCTCTCTTTCGTGGTCGATGGTACGCATCCTTACGACGTAGGTATGCTCCTCGATAAAATGGGAATCGCGGTGAGAACAGGCCATCACTGCGCCCAGCCGCTTATGGACTTTCTCGGACTTCCCGGAACGGTAAGAGCATCCTTCGCTATGTATAACACCAAAGAAGAGGTAGATATCTTTGCAGATGCGCTGACAAAAGTAGTTTCGATGTTAAAATAGAAACCGTTTAAAGTTTACACATATAAAGAAAGCGTATTTTTGCAAAAAAAACAGACCATGACCATTAAAGAAAAACAAGATGCCATTGTTGAGGAGTTTTCGATGTTTGACGACTGGATGCATAAAAACGCCTACCTCAGCGAATTGGGA
>CAZKGB010000296.1:0-3814 GCA_964551935.1 uncultured Lentimicrobiaceae bacterium
GATGAAGCCGACATGCCATCGGCCATCGAAACCATTGAGGAGCGTTGTAAATTGGCCTTCGTCGGCGTGCCGCCGGAAACCCGCTTATCGCTTGAAGACGGCACCACCATTTTTGAACGGGTACTCCCCGGTGCCGACAGAATGTATCCCGATACCGATTCAGCACCCATCCCCCTAAAAAACGAATACATCGACAAGCTGTCGAAAAACCTGCCAACCGACATGATTGTGCGCTATAAACAGCTTAAAAAATGGAACGTCCCCGAAGATACTTATACCTATATTTTTTCCAAAAACCTGTTTCCCATCATGGAGCGAATCGTAAATGAATTGCAGGTGTCGCCAAGGTTTTTGGGAAACTTTTTAGGACACAGGCTCAAGTTTGCACTGGGTCATTATAAACCCGCCGGAGAGTTCAAATTTACTATGCTTTATCCGCTTTTTAAATTTATAAAAGAGTCGGGGTTAAGGGCAGAACTGGCCTTGCGAATGATACCGGAACTGGTTCAACATCCGAAAATGGAATTCGAATCAATACTCAATGCCATTAAATTTAAACGCTATACCCTGGATGAAATTACCGATAAAATCCCCATCCTTACCGATAAATTTGCCGAGGGAAAGGATTGCATTTCCGAAACCGATTTAATCAATTTCGTGATGGGCCAGCTACGAAATATGGCGCTGGGAAATGTTGATATGAAAGAGCTGAGTGATGCTATTACCGGACCAAGATTTATTGACTAATGAACAAGCCACAACAAATTATCGAAACAGAGTTGCACAACTATTTTGAGCAGTTAAAGCCCTTGCTTTTAAAAAAAATCCAGCGGTTGGAGCAGGATAATTTAACCATCGAGGATAAAGTTTCCATTAATTTTGAGTTTGTTAAAGAAGCTGCGGTACTTTTTATCCCGGTGATGAAAAGCTTTATTACAAATCCCATTAAGGCAGCGGCTAAAACAACCTCGAGGGAATTAAAAATTTTTGGTTCGCTGGGAATGATTTCCATTGTGCTGCTCATCTTTTTTATTATCGGGTGGTTTACCCTCTCGGTGCTGGTGGGTGCCTGGTTTTACGATCAGGGGAGAAGCTTGTCGGATTCGGTGCTCTATTCTTTAATTTTTCAACTTATTTCATTTTTAATAGTCTCATCGGCAGGCTGGCTTTTCCTGTCAAAAAGTGCCATTGTCTCTTTTTTCGGCCTTTTTAAGCAAAAGAAAAAGTCAATCGAAAAACAATTTGAAAACCATAAAAACGATGAATAACGATATTTTTCAGGGATATAAAGGTGATGCACTAAAGATTTTGCAACAATACCGGGTACGCGTGTGGGGAACGGCCACCATCGATACCACAAGAGGCGTTTTTGAAGGAACCGTGTTGCCACGCGCCGAAAACGACGACGACCAGCATATTGTGATAAAAATTGTAACAGGATACAACATTGGTATTGATGTTACCACCATCAAAACCATGAAAGAAACCGGCTATAAAAAGGCCAATTACAAGATTCCGGAAAAGGAGTTTCCTACCACCGCGGGACTTCCTAAAGTAAAGCTTTTTGGAACGGGTGGTACCATTGCTTCGCGGCTGGATTATCGCACGGGTGCTGTTATTCCGGCTTTTTCGCCGGGAGAGCTTTACGGTGCCGTACCTGAGTTAGCCGATATCTGTAACCTTGAAACAGAAAAAGTGTTTGCCGTTTTTAGCGAAAACATGGGAGGAAAACAGTACGTTTCGCTCGCGAAAGCCATCGGTAAAGAGATAGAAAAAGGGGTGGATGGTATTGTAATCGGCCACGGTACCGATACCCTTCATCATACCGGTGCTGCCCTGACTTTTATGTGTCAGAATTTGCCGGTTCCGGTGGTGCTGGTTGGCTCGCAACGCTCGTCCGACCGCCCCAGCTCCGACGCCGCGCTAAACCTGATGCATGCCATGAAAGCCGCCGGACATTCCGATATTGCCGAAGTAATGGTGTGTATGTTCGGCCCCACTTCCGATGAATACGGTTTGCTGCACAAAGGAACCAGGGTGCGAAAAATGCACTCTTCCTATCGATCCACTTTCCGAACCATCGGCGATACGCCGCTGGCTATGATAAACCGTAAAGAGATTACGCCGATTAAAAAAAATTATAACCACCGCCGGAATGATAAAAAGGTAAAAATCCTTCCCTATTTCAGCGATGAGGTAACCATGCTTTACTATTCACCGGGCATGAAACCCGATGTGCTGGATGCTATGGTAGATGCAGGTTACAAAGGGATAATTTTTGTTGGAACCGGACTGGGACATGTTAACAAAGAGCTTTATCCTGCCATTGAACGCGCCCACGCCAAAGGAGTACACATGTTTATGACCCTTCAAACTATATGGGGCTATGTGCAGATGTTTGTATATGATACCGGACGTGATATGATGGCCAAAGGGATTATCCCCGCCGGAAACATGCTGCCCGAAGTAGCCTGGGTAAAACTGTCGTGGGTTTTAGGACAAACAAACGATCCCGAAAAGGTGAAAAAGATGATGCTTACTCCTGTAAACGATGAAATAACCTTACGCGAACCCTATAACGGATATCTGGTTTATCAGGGCGGCGTTCCCGAAGTGGAAGCGTTTATTAAAAAGGTGCATAAGTAGTATTGATGTAGCCATTTAAAAGCAACGAACTTAACTTTCGCAAGCTAATAGATTCAGGAAAATTGCCGCTAATGCGCTAATTAAAAAATTCCGTGCGATTTTAAAATTGCTTCAAAATGCTTTTTACCGAATTGGCATACCCGCCGCCAAACAGGTTTACATGCACCATAAGAGGGTAGAGGTTGCAAAAATCAAGTCGCTCGCGCCAGCCCGGTTCCAAGGGGTAGGCTCTGTGGTAAGCATCATAAAACTGCCGGTCGAATCCGCCAAACAGTTGCGACATACCCAAATCCATTTCGCGATGGCCATAATATAGGGCCGGGTCGATAAGGACCGGTTCGCCATTTGTTCCGACCATAAAATTGCCTCCCCACAGGTCGCCGTGAATCAACGAAGGCGGTTCCACGGGAAAGAGATCGTCAAGACGGTAATAAAATTTTTCAAAACTTTGCAGCATCGACCGGTTAATACGGCCATTGTTGTATGCCGTTGACACCATGGGCTCCAGGCGCTCCTCTCTGAAAAATTCGGGCCAGTTATCATGCTGCCTGTTGCTTTGGGGTAACGAACCGATGTAGTTATCATAATCAAGCCCGAAAAGCGCATTTGTATTCCGATGAAGCGTTGCCAGTTCTTCTCCGAAACGATTCCAAAAGCCTGGCATCTTTGTTGTACTTTGAATGTAATTAAGCATAAGAAAAGCCTCCGCTTTATCCTCTCCAAAACACACCACCTCAGGTACATTAATAATGTTGACCTCTGCCAGCAGCGATAACCCTTTAGCCTCTTTTTCAAACATTCCCGGATACCGAAAGGCAGAATTTATTTTTACGAAAAATTTTCCTGCTGTGGTGTTAATTACTTTGGCATCATTAATGGAACCGCCGCCCACGTGGCTATCCGAGAGGATGGTTACCGAAGTATTTAACTTTTCCGACAGCAGTTGCTCTGCTTTTGTTTTCCAGCTCATACGTTTACCGGTTTAGTTTTTTCAAAGTTACGGACTATATTGGTTCACCCTCTCAAGCCTACTCAAAATTATTCTATTTTTACAACATGATCAAATCATTGGTTTTACGACTCCGAGATTTTTCCATAACAATCATAATAAAACACCAACTACCGATAAGGAAATGTTGTATGTCATGCGAAAAAAGAGCCGCCTCAC
>CAZKGB010000297.1:0-3809 GCA_964551935.1 uncultured Lentimicrobiaceae bacterium
CCGCAGTTTCAATAACTAAAATTGCACAACGCAACCACAATATATATTATGTAGCCACCAAAGCGGGACTGGGTTACACTACAGCTTATAAAGATACCACCGTTCAGGGCGTAGCACAATGGCAGTCTCCCTATGGCGATTTTCCCATTTCAGGTGTGGGAGGTGATAATGGTGTTACCGCCGTTGATATAGCCCCTGACGATTCACTTCATATTGTGGTGGGCTGCTCGCAGGGTTTTTATTACTCGTTTAACGGTCCCGCCTCTTTTACTTTGGTAACCCCTTCAGACTGGGATTCAGGCTCTCACCGTGATTATACGGTGACCGATGTGCAGTTTATCACCGGCGATACACTTGTGGCTGTATCCGGTACCGGTTCCAACGTTTGGCCAAGCCTGCTTTTCGATTACGGAAATATCTGGTTGTCAACCGATGGTGGCGTTTCGTGGACAAAAAGCCACCCGACCGATGGCGGCGAAACATTTGAGCAGGGTAATACGGTAGCCGTGAGTTACGGTAACCCCGATACCGTTATTTTTCTCGGTTGCGGTTATTGGGATCATAGTTTCCCGACTGTTAACGGACAACTTTGGAAGTCAACCGATTTTGGTGTAACCTGGAGTTTTATCAATGCAGGTCCCGCCAGTCAGATGCCGGGTTCGGTAGTTGACAGCCTACCGGTTTACGATTTGGACATCTATCCCGGCTCTGCCGATACACTGTTCATAGCAGCCGGTGAAAACCTGGACTATGCTTTTGCTAAATCAACGGATGGGGGTATTACCTATTCCTATATCAGTATTAGTCCCGAAGGTGCATTCTCTTCGGTGATGGTTCATCCCGATGATCCTGACATTGTTTCGGTGGCAGCACGCCGCGACTTGTGGCGCTACAACACTGTTTTAAACTCCTCCTCGCTGGTGTTTGAAGGACTCCCCGGAGAGTTTATCCCTGATTTGGAGTACGGCTCGGTACTAATGGGAACGACCACCGGATTGTTTAAACTTGCCGAAACACCGGGAAGCGTTACGACTATCTGGCGCGGAGAGGGTTATTGGTCGGATGCAACACGATGGTCAAATGGCGTGCCCTATAACCTGTCAAACGCGGTAATTGATTCGGGACAGGTTAATGTGGATATGAACGGAGAAGCAAATAACCTTGATCTGAACCCGGCTACGGCGTTAACCGTCGATTCGGGTTATACGGTGGCACTTAGCGGCGACTTTATTATTAAATCAGACGATAAAAGTGATGCTTCTTTTATTGATGACGGAACCATAACCGTGGCCGGAACCATTAAAGTGCAACGCTATATTTCGGAAGATCAGTGGCACTATTTTACGCCACCGGTTACCAGTGCAACGGCTAACCCATTTACCGGAATGTGGGTAAAATATTGGGATGAAGGTATGAAAGACTGGGTATATATTTCCAATGCCGGTGAACCGCTGCTTTCGGGTAAGGGATATGCCACCTGGTCGCCGGGAGGCGGAACGGGAAATGCTGTTGTGCAATATACCGGAGTACTAAATACAGGCGATTACACACCATCCGTATCGTTAAGTGGTGATACCGCCCTCGATTATGGCTGGAACCTGGTGGGTAACGCGTATCCCTCTTCATTTAACTGGGAAGACGCCAGCCTTACGAAAACAAATATCGATAACACCATTTATTATTGGAATGGAACACAGTATGTAACCTATAACGGTACTACTCATATCGGCTCATCAGGTGTAACGCAATTTGTTCCGCCGCAACAGGGATTTTTTATTCATGCTAACGATGCTTCACCGGTGTTTACCGTTACACAACAATCGCGGACCCATTTCCTTCAACAGTTTATGAACAGCCCCTCTTTTACCGAAGGCCTCTTTAGGTTGTTTGTAACGGGTAACGGTTATAACGATGAAACCATTCTGCTGTTTAACGACGATGCCTCCAACGGTTTCGATAGTGATTACGATGCCTATAAATTATACGGTATTGATGAAGCACCCCAATTGTACAGCTATGGAGGAGGTGAAAAAATGGCTATGAATGTGCAGCCGTTTGAAGGGCCAATCGAAACGGTTAATCTTGGATTTGAAGCAGGTATCTCCGGAATGTTTACCATTACAGCGGATGGCCAGGATAATTTCCCGGGTAATACATCAATCTTACTGGAAGACAAAAAATTAAACAAGATTATCGACCTTCGTATCGACTCAACTTATACCTTTAACGCTTCCGCAGGAGATGATCCTGACAGGTTTGTGCTCTATTTCAACAATATTGTTAATGTTAATAATCTTTCTGCTGCTGACGATGATATAAAGTTCTATTTGGATGATAATGACCTGATTGTTTCAACCACTAACGGGGAGTTAATAAGCGGTGATGTGAGTGTGTACGATATTCTCGGAAGGGTTCGGTATCACAGTAGCCTTAACGGTAGCAATGCGCAACGATTAAGTATGAATTTAGATACCGGAGTTTATGTTGCGGTGCTTAAATTAAAAAGTAAGTTGTACATTCGTAAACTAAAAATGGTAATTAAATAGGGGTATTATGCTGAAATTTAAGCGGATATGTTTAGCCCGTCATAAAAAAGTTTTTCTTTTTATCACATTATTGTTGACGGCTTTTTCGGAAGCAGGTGCCGGCACGCAACCTCCCAATCCCGGTGGCGACCCTTCGGGAGGAGGTATTCCACCTGTGGGAGGTGGTGCCTCACTGGGTGATGGAGAAGCTATTCTTTTTATCTTGGTTTTAGTATATGTTGTTTGGAAATTAAAATACCTGTTTTTGTCTAAATCAAATTTTTTTGCCCGTCTGTCGAATGGGGAAAACAGGAAAAAGCATGTGCTTTCATAAATATAAATATTTAAAGTTTTAATAATTGAACCTTAAGCGTTTCAATTTTTACAACTTTTTTATTACCAGCGTGCTGTTGGTTCCACCAAAACCAAAGGAGTTCGACATGAAGGTTTCAATTTTGGCTTCCCGGGTTTTTGTTATTATGTTGAGTTTTGCCGAGTGTTCATCAGGGTTTTCAAAGTTTAAATTGGGGGCAATAAAATTGTTCTGCGCCATCAGCATGGAGTAAATTACTTCAGAAGCTCCTCCCATCCACATTTCGTGGCCCGTCATGCCTTTGGTGGAGCTAATAGGAACATTGGTTCCTTTAAAAACCTGGTGAATGGCTTGAGCTTCGTTACCGTCGCCAACCGGGGTGGAAGTGGCATGAGCGTTGAGGTAATCGATATCTCCCGGGTTCAGTCCGGCTTGTTCAAGTGATTTTACTATGGACCGAACCGGGCCATCCACGTTGGGAACTGAGATATGTTCGCCGTTGGATGAGAATCCGTATCCTAAAATTTCGGCAATAATGGGTGCCCCGCGTTTTACAGCAGATTCGTAGCTTTCGATAATAACGGTGGCAGCTCCTCCGCTGGGGACTAAACCATCGCGGTCGCGATCAAAAGGCCTGGAAGCCTTGGTGGGATTATCGTGGCGTGTTGAAAAGGCTGCAATGGCATCGAAACTGCCCATCGACAGCGCATTTACCTCCTGTGCACCTCCGCAAATAATCATATCCTGAAGCCCTTGTTTAATAAACATGTAACCAACTCCGATGGCGTGGGAACCACTTGCGCAAGCGCCGCTAAGGGTGAAGTTAATACCTTTTAGTTTTAATATTACCGAAAGGTTCATGCTAACGGTTGAGTTCATTGACTGAAAAATGGAGCCGGAGCCAATTAAGGCGGTCTCTTTACGGGCACGTAAAATATCGGCAGCTTCAATGACCGGAACGGCAGAGCTGT
>CAZKGB010000298.1:0-3768 GCA_964551935.1 uncultured Lentimicrobiaceae bacterium
AACTGATTATTTGCTGTTTTTGTATAAAACAGTAACTACTCCCGGAGCGAAAGGGCCAACCTGTCAGGTTGCTTTCCCATAAAGCTACGTTCAACCTGACAGGTTGGTTGGGTACGCCACAGCCCGGCTTGTTAATTACATATTCCGTCTATACTGCCCACCCACATTAAAAAGCTTTCCGGTAATTTGGCCTATGGAAGCATACTTGGCGGCTTCCATCAATTCTTCAAAAATATTTCCATTTTGAACGGCTTTATCCTGAAGCCTCCGCAAACTTTCCTCTGTCTCTTTTTCCCAGGTTTTATGAAGATTTCGGAGCATCTCTATCTGAAATGCTTTTTCCTCCTCCGTAGCTCTGATAACCTCGCCGGGCGTGGTGGTTTTAGAGCCTCCCTCGGGTAAAAAGGTGTTTACGCCAATGATGGGTAGTTTACCGCTATGTTTCAAATTCTCATAATAAAGCGACTCTTCCTGAATCTTGCTGCGCTGATACATGGTTTCCATGGCACCCAAAACGCCCCCGCGTTCGGTAATACGGTCGAACTCTGAAAGTACGGCTTCTTCCACCAAATCGGTCAGCTCTTCAATAATAAATGAGCCTTGCAGCGGGTTTTGATTTTTTGCCAGCCCCAGCTCATGATTGATGATTAGCTGAATAGCAATAGCCCTTCTTACCGACTCTTCGGTAGGGGTGGTGATGGCTTCATCATAAGCATTGGTGTGTAACGAATTACAATTATCGTAAATAGCATACAATGCCTGCAACGTAGTTCGTATGTCGTTGAAATCAATTTCCTGTGAATGCAGCGAACGGCCGGAAGTTTGAATATGATATTTCAGTTTTTGCGAGCGGTCGTCGGCACCATATTTCTCTTTCATGGCTTTGGCCCAAATCAAGCGGGCAACCCTGCCGATAACAGCATATTCGGGATCTTCGCCATTGGAAAAGAAAAAGGAAAGGTTGGGTGCAAACTTGTTAATATCCATCCCGCGGCTCAGGTAATATTCAACATAAGTAAAACCGTTTGCCAGGGTAAAAGCCAGCTGACTGATGGGGTTGGCACCCGCTTCGGCAATATGATATCCCGAAATAGAAACACTGTAAAAGTTTCTCACCGCATGGTCAATAAAGTATTGTTGAATGTCACCCATCAATTTCAGGGAGAAGTCGGTGGAGAAGATACAGGTGTTTTGTGCCTGATCTTCTTTTAAAATATCGGCCTGGATGGTTCCGCGAACTTTGGTAAGCGTATCGGCTTTAATGCGCTCGTAAACATCTCCCGGCAGTACCATGTCGCCGGTAACACCTAACAGCATCAGCCCCAGGCCATCGTTGCCGTTTGGCAGCTCACCGTTATAATGCGGCCGTTTGGTTCCACGCTGTTTATAAATCTCCGAAATCATGGTGTCAACCTCTTCTTCCAATCCGTTTTCCCTGATGTAAAGCTCACATTGTTGGTCAATGGCAGCATTTAAAAAGTAAGCAACCATGGTAGGTGCCGGTCCGTTGATGGTCATGGAAACAGAGGTCTTCGGGTCGGCAAGGTTAAATCCGGAATAGAGTTTTTTAAGGTCGTCCAAACAAGCTATGGAAACCCCTGAGTTACCAATTTTACCGTAAATATCAGGACGTTCGTCCGGGTCTTCGCCATAAAGCGTTACCGAATCGAAAGCGGTAGAGAGGCGTTTGGCCGGCATCCCCTTCGAAACATAGTGAAACCGCCTGTTGGTACGTTCGGGGCCACCTTCTCCGGCAAACATCCGGGTAGGGTCCTCCCCTTCGCGTTTAAAAGGAAATACTCCGGCAGCATAAGGAAATTCTCCCGGAACATTTTCTTTCAACACCCATTTTAAAATATCACCCCAGCCCATAAATTTCGGCAGGCTGACTTTTGAAATTTTAGAGTGCGATAACGAAGTGGTGTAGGTTTGTATTTTAATTTCTTTATCACGAACCTTAAAAACATAATAGTCGTCGGTATAGTTTTTCTTCTTCTCTTCCCAGGTTTGAAGCGCGTGCAGGTTTTTCGGATTAAGTTCAAGTACCAGTTTATCGTAAACAGCACGCAGGTTATCCAGCTCGCTCTCGTTTCCCTCCTCTTTTAAGGTCTCCATGGTAATGGCCAGACTGTGTAATTTTTGAGCTGTTTCACTCTGTTTTTCGGCCCACCGGTTGTATTTACGAATGGTTTCCGAAATTTCAGAAAGGTAGCGGACGCGTTGTGGAGGAATAATGGATATTTTTTCCTGTTCTTTATCGTTTAAATTTATTTTTGTTGCCAGGTTTAACGAGGCTCTTTCGTTGAGCAATTCAATCAGTTTAACATAAAGTTTGTTCACGCCGGGGTCGTTAAACTGCGACGCCACGGTTCCGAATACAGGCATCAGGTCAACCTCTAAATCAAAGAGGTTGTGGTTACGCTGATACTGCTTCCTTACATCACGCAAGGCATCCAGCGCACCCCGTTTATCTGATTTGTTAAGAGCGATAAGATCGGCAAAATCGAGCATATCTATTTTTTCCAACTGGGTTGCTGCACCGTATTCCGGAGTCATCACGTAAAGCGAAACATCGCTGTGATCGATGATGGCCGTGTCTGACTGTCCGATACCCGATGTTTCGAGAATGATTAAATCGAAACCGGCAGCATGCGCAATTATCTCGGCATCTTTTACATATTTTGAAATAGATAGGTTGGCCTGGCGTGTTGCCAGCGATCGCATGTAAACGTTGGGGGTGTCGATGGAGTTCATCCTGATGCGGTCGCCCAATAAAGCACCTCCCGATTTCCGTTTGGATGGATCCACCGAAATAATGGCCACCGATTTTTCAGGAAAGTCGTAGATAAACCTGCGAACCAGTTCATCTACCAACGATGATTTCCCGGCACCTCCCGTGCCGGTAATCCCCAGCACCGGCGACCGCTTATCACCGGCAACCGCAGCCAGTTCATCCAACAATGTGCTAACTTCATCACGGTTGTTTTCAGCTGCCGAAATCAAACGGGCAACAGCAATATAATCTCTCGAAAAAATATCTTCTTTTGTAACATTGACATCTTGGCCTGTGGGAAAATCCGACTTCTCGAGCAAATCGTTTATCATGCCTTGCAGTCCCATTTCCATACCATCGTCGGGAGAGTAAATACGAGTAATCCCGTATTCTTGTAGCTCTTCAATCTCTTCGGGTAAAATAACCCCGCCACCACCACCAAAAATACGAATATGGTTACAGCCGTTTTCTTTAAGCATATCGTACATATACTTAAAAAACTCAATGTGGCCACCCTGATAAGAGGTAATGGCGATGGCTTGAACATCTTCCTGAATAGCAGCATTCACAATTTCGTGAACGGACCGATTGTGTCCGAGATGAATAACCTCGGCACCGGTTGATTGAATAATCCGGCGCATCACGTTGATGGCGGCATCGTGACCGTCAAATAAAGAAGCGGCTGTTACCACTCGAATGTGATTGGTTGGTGTATATAACTTTGGCATTTGCATGTTAACTGTTTTTTGGGTAGCTGCAAAGATAAAATTTTATTAGCGAAAGTATAGCGTTATAATAGATAGATAGGTTTTTCCCGATTGGGAAACTAAAAAGGTGTTTACTTTTAATGTCGGTTATGCCGGAGGCAGTCCTGCCGAAAACCCGATGGAATTATGACCGGGAGGTCTCCCGGAAGTGGTCGCTGTTTTGTACAAAAATAGCCAATAATCCGTTACGGGATATGGGTTGCTCACGGTTGCAAACCGTGAGCTAGA
>CAZKGB010000299.1:0-3762 GCA_964551935.1 uncultured Lentimicrobiaceae bacterium
TTTGTAATCTTATTTGCATATTGCAAACTTTTAAACCTGTAGCATTGAAAAAAATCCTCCTTATTCGATTTAGCTCCATCGGTGATATCGTGCTAACCACTCCGGTAGTACGAACATTGAAAAAGCAACTTAATTGCGAACTGCACACGGTGGTTAAAAAAAAGTACGCCTTTCTGTACGAAAGCAACCCCCATGTTAACAAGGTATTTGGATTTTACAAAAGTGAAAAAGAGGTGCTTTCCGAGTTGAAAAAAGAGCAGTATGATTTTGTTGTTGACCTGCAAAAAAACCTCCGGTCGGAAAATATTAAACGGGTGCTGAAAGTTCCCTCAGCGACATTTCCAAAACTGAATTTCCAAAAGTGGCTTCTGGTCAATTTTAAAATCGACCGATTGCCAAAAATTCATCTTGTTGATCGATATTTTAAAGCGGTTGAACAGTCGGGGGTTATCAACGACAACCTCGGCCTCGACTACTTTATTCCTAAAAAAGATGAACTGGAGGTTCAAAAAATTAACCCGGCCTTCACCGACGATTACCTTGCCATTGCCATTGGAGGACAACATTTTACCAAAATATTACCGGCCATAAAAGTTTCCGAAATCATCAACAAACTCAACCTGCCGGTAGTGTTGCTGGGAGGAAAAGAGGATTTGGCACGTGGTGAAGAAATTGTTGGCCGCACACCCGGTAAGGTGGTGATTAACAGTTGCGGGAAATACAATTTAAATCAATCGGCATCGTTAGTAAAGCAATGCAGCGTGCTCATTACCAACGACACGGGGCTCATGCACATTGGTGCGGCTTTTAAAAAACCCGTCATTTCTATTTGGGGTAACACCGTTCCTGAATTTGGCATGACACCGTACATGCCGGGTTACGAAAGCAATATTTATATTTCAGAAGTAAAAAACCTCTCGTGCCGCCCGTGCAGCAAGCTGGGCCACCACCACTGCCCCAAAAAACATTTTAAGTGTATGACGGAACAGGATGTGGCCGGTATTGTTGCAAAGGTGAATGAGTTTAGGCAGGGGTAGCCCTTTAGCTTTTGGAAAAGGTTGTTATGATTGGAACTCCCTTTCCATGCTGCATTACTAATTTCAACCATGTTGCAACTGATTGTCTGAATTATCCTTTCAACGATTAAAGGGTAAGGCGCTAATGCACAATCGAGATATTCTGTCTCGTTACCGAAAAAATTATTGGTAATTTTAAGAAATTCTTATTTGTCTTTTACACAGCGCACACTACGACCAATTGACTTGGTGAAGTGCCCATAATAGAGTCTGTCGTCATAACTGCTAATATCGTATTCGTATGCAGCATCACCACCCCAATCAGAGGATGACCAAAAAAAACTATCAATTCCCAAGCCTATAAATAATGAATTATTAGGAGCATACGATCCTCCCGGAAGAGCATTAAAATTACTTGAATTT
Source organism: uncultured Lentimicrobiaceae bacterium (assembly GCA_964551935.1). Classification (GTDB taxonomy): domain Bacteria; phylum Bacteroidota; class Bacteroidia; order Bacteroidales; family F082; genus B16-G9. Next base: position 1,440 of record CAZKGB010000299.1, read on the forward strand.
GTTCCGTTGCCCCCATCCATCCATAGGCTTGTTGATTTCATCCTTTTTCCTATATCAGTTCCTACCCAACCCTCATTAATAAATTCGCTTTGGTTTACACCCAATCTTATAAGCAAGTCGTTCCATTCTTCCTTACTTGGCAAATGCCATCCTGAAGGACAAGCAGTGAGTGCTGCTTCCCATGTATAAAGACTTCCGTATATTTTACCGTTTTCCTCATCATTATCATACCACCACGTGTCCACGGTTTTATAATTTCGTACCGAACCGGGAGCATGATAATTAAGGTTTTGCGAAAACCATTCTTGGTCTCCAATTTTTACTGTTGCATACACCTGCCCATCACGCGAGTCGGTAATGGCATCAGGATTGTCAGGATTGTCATCATTTTTTTTACATCCGTATTGAATCGAAATAAATGTTGCACACAGCAGAATCAGATAAAACTTTTTCATGATAAATAATTTTTAATTGGACCTATTTTAGGCTAAAAATAAGTCTATTGTAACTCGAACTCCAAATTAATTGGATAGGTGTATCAATGCTTTTATTATTCGTAAAGGTTTGTTGAGTATTTGTATCCCTCCGGGAAGGTTAGGGGCTAAAGATATCTGTATGGTTGGTCATCCGTGCTAACGCAAATTTGAGTTAGGAGAATTCTCTTCATCACTCGACAATAAAAAAACTAAAAAAAGGTTTTAGTAAGTACCATGTTCAAAAAATTATCAATCGTAATTATCATTTTTCTAACCGTATCGATAAACATGAGCGCACAGGATTCGATCCAATACAACCCGCTTACCGCACCCTGAGCTTGTCGAAGGGTGTCGAACGGTGCGAATGGTGCGAGAAGTCCTGCCGAAGAACGGGTTATCATCAACAAAGGCACTGAAGCACCCTTTACGGGTGCCTATTATCAGCTTGACGAAAAAGGGGTTTACCATTGCAAGCGCTGCAACGCGCCTTTGTATCGCTCGGATGATAAATTCGATGCCCATTGCGAAAATCACAACCAACCCGGCTTAATCCATATCTGGCCTAACCCTGCCTCTGGTGATATAAACATCGATTGCCGTACTATCGGCGAACCCCTTTATTATCAAATTTATGAAGCGGTAAAGAGGTTGTGTTATCTTACGATAGATGCTGCACAAGCATGGAAGATTAACTTCTAATTAGATAATTTCCTCCCACTGCTTAAAAAGATTGATACGACCACAACAAAAAAATCTTTACACTGTCAAAGTTAAAATACAAACCGGTAAACCAACTTAACGGCAGCATCGGTGGTTTGAGGTTTTAAATAATCGATTTCTTTAATTCGATCCTCGTAACCAATATTATAAACAATGTATAAATCGGAACCCACTTTTGGAATCCAGTGCAGCCGGAAATTATACAGCATCACCTGATCCAAATCGTTATATTGCGAAAATAGTGACAGGTTTAGCTTCGTGTTAAAGGCATAATTAAGGTAGAGAGCCAGTTCGTTGGTAACCACTTCCCCGCTGGAAAAACTCACAAAATTTAAAGTATAGGATCCGTTAAAATTTAAATGTTTGTTCACATTTAAGCCTATTGATGTTTCAAAAGTTTTTATTTTTCCATTGTAAAATCCACCCCAGTTATAAAACAAAGCAACCCAAATTTTGCGTGCCTGATAGGTTTCAAACTGCAATTCATACTTATACATCCAATATTTGCCTTTGGGGATGGTAATGCCATCGGTAAGGACAAACTCCTGGTCCAACCTGTCAAAACTTTGAATAAAATTAATTTCGAACCGTTCGCCCGAACGAAAAACAGCCCCCAGCGGCCGGGTTTCGTTTCTAAAGCTCTCCAGTTCGCCGGTAGTGTGTGTATAGTAAGCAGTAAAGCCCCAGGGTTTTAGCAACAAACGTTTAACACCATATTTTGTGAGTATTCTGGGAGAAATCCGAAGGTGCCATGTATAGGAGTCGTAGTTGGTACGACGAATGTAACCCAACTCCGGGTTAAAGCCACTCTGCATACTACCAACAGCCATATAGTTATCGATAAGGTCATTCGGGTAATCGATATAAATTCTGTAAGTTACAGCGTTTTTCTTTAGTGAAAACTTTTCCATGCTGGTGGTTAAAGAACCTGCTATCACCAGATTCTTATTTTTTAAAAAATCAGAAGTCTGATAAGCGGCATCTATTCCAACCACCTGATTTGAGGTAATATTATTAATTTTATTAGTAAAAATTCCTCCTATATACGATTGTTTACCAATATCGCGCTTATACCTGAAAACAGTATTGTTTGTTGAAGAGGTGGAGTCGGTTTTACCCTCCTGAAT
>CAZKGB010000300.1:0-3752 GCA_964551935.1 uncultured Lentimicrobiaceae bacterium
TAGTTTGGGATCAATCTGGTTTGCACCCCAAACACACCCTGCAACAATAACCATCAGCAAATAACCGTTTAAGAAAAGCAATACAAAATAGCGTAGCTAATGAAAAAATTAATTGTATCACTATTGTCCTTATTCCTCACCATTCAATTGTTTTCGCAAGATACGGTAAAGGTTTTTGTTGCTCTTTGGGACAGTCCGCCGAAATCTGATTTGTACTGGGGAATGAAGTATGGCATAAAAACCTATTTTTCAAATGATGCAGATTGGGAACCGGTGAAAACAATAAAGCCCGGGACAAAAATTCAGGAGAGGATACTGTTTTTCAATAGAAATCTGAATCTTTATGTAGATGCCATGGCATACAATTCAGACAGCATAAAAACAGCAATTACAGAATTTGTTGAGTACACTTATCAGGCAGATACCAATGAACTGGTAATTTACGCCGGGCATGACGGATTGATGGACTTTGATATTGAAGTTAAACCAAAGACAAACAGATGTGATGCAATGGTTTTTTCCTGCGTCAGCGATTATTACTTTTCGCCTTATGTTAATATGTGCCTTTCAACAAATACACTTATGGCACCCGAAGCTTATGTTGTGATGGCAGCCATTGAATCGTGGGCAAGCAGGTGATAATGAAAACCAAATAAGAAAGAAAACAGCAAAAGCCTATGCAAAATATCAGGGATGCACCATCTCCGAAGCAGAGGCTACTTTTTTGCCGGACAATTAATAACCAACCTGAACTATAAATTACAGATTGCTTGCAATTATTTCCTCTAAATCTCAGTAATTATTGAAATGTGTGATGTGTTAATATTACACAAAATATATAAAAGATACTATTTATCGTAATGTTTATTCCCGGGATGGCAGTAAGCTTACAGGCGCAGAAGAATACAAAAATATTGATGGCAATCAGTTAGAATTGTATTAAAAAAGTAATAGTGAGAAGATAAAACCCTCATAATTCTTCTCACAAACAGGAACCCGCAAATATTCAAATAAATGCCAATATTAAATTATATTGGTAAATATTAGATTACAAATATTCGCCAATATTGTATATCTTTGGCAAAATATTGATTTATTATGCCCGGAATTATTGAAACCATACTTATTTGGCTATTTCGGTTCTAACAGTGCCACCCATTTCGGTTTATTAGTGCCAGGCATTTCGGAGTATCAGTGCCACTTATTTCGGTTCTAATGATGCCAGTATTCCGGTTCTAACAGTGCCACTTTAAAAGATCAGGTAACTTGCCTGTCTCATTAAAAAAAGAGACATGGCTAAAAAACTTGATCCAATGGATTTAAAACAACTAATACGATTGCATCTCGAGGGATTAAGCAATCGACAAATAAGCAAAACCCTGGGCATTGGTCGCAATGCCGTCAACACCTACATGCAGCTTTTCAGGAGCAGCAACATGACGTTTGAAGCTGTTTTAGAGTTAAGCGACCCTGATTTCAAGGAATTATTTCCGGGTAAAACCACCATCGACAACGATCGTTATGATCAGTTGATGCAGTACTTTGAAAAAGTGAACCATGCTAAAAACCATCCCGGTTTTACCTTTTTGTATCACTATCAGGAGTACAAGGCTCAGGTAGAAACACCATACAGCTACACCCAGTTCATGGAACATTATAACCGTAAGCACAGCAAACTGAAAGGTTCCATGAAACTCGAACATCAGGCAGGTCACGAGGTGATGATAGACTTTGCCGGCAAGCACCTTCATATTACAGATAAGGAAACAGGAGAGCTGATTGGAGTCGAGGTTTTCGTTTCCATTCTTCCTTTTAGCCAATACACTTACGTGGAAGCTTGCATGAGCCAAAAGCGGGAAGACCTGCTCACTTGCATGGGCAATGCTTTGCAATATTATGGAGGAGTTCCCAAAGCCATCGTGTCTGATAATTTAAAATCAGCGGTTACCCGTGCAAGTAAATACGAGCCGCAAATTAATAAATCATTAAAGGATTTTGCACGTCATTACTCCTGTGTTGTTAACCCGGCCCGAGCTTACTCACCCCAGGATAAAGCACTGGTTGAAAATGCTGTAAACCTTACTTATCAACGTATTTATTATCCTTTAAGAGACATGGTTTTCTTTTCACTTTTTGAATTAAATAAGGAAATTAAAAAACTGCTGACAGCCTATAACGATCTTCTTTTTCAAAGAAAGCAATCTTCCCGCCGGGAGCTTTTTCAATCCATCGAAAGGAGTACGCTCAAAGCATTGCCCGTGCAAGCCTACCAGATGAAAGAGTACCGTCGGGCAAAAGTTCAAAAGATAGGCTATGTCTATTTCTCTCCTGACAAGAATTACTATAGTGTGCCTTACCGCTTTATTGGCAAACAAACGCAAATTCATTATACCGGTTCATGGGTTGAGGTTTACTATAACGATAAACGCATTGCAATACATAAACGCAATCTTGCCAGGGGTATTTATATTACCATTGAAGAGCATCTGTCCAGCACCCATAAGGCATACAAAGACTGGAGCCCTGAATATTTTAAAGCCTTGGCTAAAAAACACGGGGAGGCAGTAATGATGTTTGTCGAGGGTTTAATCCTTCAAAGTGACTACCCCGAAATAGCCTATAAAAGAGCCATGGGAGTTATTCAACTGCATCGCCAATATGGTTCTGAAAGGCTGAACAATGCTTGTCAAAGAGCTCTTTATGGAAACGCATTAAAATACCACAGGGTGAAGAATATTTTAAAAAACAACATGGACAAAGAATCGCTGAGTATGGATGATTTAGAATTAACCAAAACACACATTCCAAAACATGGCAATATTAGAGGAGCAGAAACCTATCATTAAAAATAAAAAATAACATGAACAAAAATCAAACAATCGAAAAGATGCGAAACATGCGGTTAAACGCTATGGCAAGCATGTACCAGCATCATTTACAAAACAATCTTTACAGCGACAGTACGCCTGATGAATACATCAGTTTGTTAACCGATCACGAATGGGAAGAGCGACAAAACACGAAAATACAACGCCTGATCAAACAAGCCGGTTTTCGTCAAAAAGCAACCATTATGGAGATAGATTTTACAACGGCAAGGAATCTGGAAAAAAATATGTTTGACAGGTTATCATCACTGGATTTCATTGGAAAAAAAGAAAACATCATTTTAACAGGTGCCTCCGGTGTTGGCAAGAGCTATCTCGCCCAGGCTTTTGGACATCAGGCTTGTATGATGGGGTTTAAAACCCGGTATCATATTACGGCTCGATTATTCAGCAGGCTTAAACTGGCAAAAGTTGATGGGACTTATAACAAAGAACTGGTAAAACTCCAGAAAATGGATTTACTTATCCTGGATGACTTCGGGTTGCAATCCTTCGATAATTATGCTCGTAATGCGCTAATGGACATTATTGAAGACAGGTTCAATACAAAGTCCACGATTGTTTCCTCGCAGATACCCGTGTCAGCTTGGTACGACATTATCGGGGAAGGGACTATTGCTGATGCAATCCTTGACAGATTGGTGAACTCTTCACATAGGATTGACCTCAAAGGAGAGTCAATGAGAAAAAATATAATGAGGGATAATTAATGAATTTTTTACTAACATTGCAGGGTCTTTTAAAGTGGCACCCATAGACCGAAATAGCCAATTAGTAGCATGGCGGGTGGGATTGTTTTAATTAGCTTCCTCCCCTCACCCCTCGATACAATTTTTTCTTCCTGACGTCAGAAAAAACCACTCG
>CAZKGB010000301.1:0-3748 GCA_964551935.1 uncultured Lentimicrobiaceae bacterium
ATTACCCTGTTTCGCTTTTGCAGCCAGGCCTTTGCATACGCCGGATCAGATTTTTTGGCAAAACGACCCATGGCCGTAAAAAAAGCAAAAGGGGTAGCGGTAACGGTTTTGGTTAAACTTTGAAAGGTGTTCAGGCCTTCACCCGATGGTGATATATGCCAGTGGTTGCCGGGGTTATGATCGCGTAAGAATTTTTTTATTTTTTTTGAAACAACCTGATGACCAAATGTAATCAACAAATCGGGGCTATAAGCTTCTGATTCATCTTCTCTAATGGCCGTTAATACATTGTCGATGCACCCTACAAAATTTTCATCAAACAGGTTGGAGGTGGTTTCGGTCAACAGGACTGCATTTTTGTCCGCAACAAGTCTCGACAGCACCTCATTCAGCTGCTCGTTGGCCGTTTGTTGTCCGGCTAATAACAAAATCTTATCAAATTTGTTCCATTGATTAGCCAGCTTCTTAAAAAAATCATCAGAAGGTTTTTTCACTTTTTTTTGCAATGGTGGCAAACTTTTTTCAACCGCCCTTTCGGAGGTGTTATAGAGCGGTTCGGAAAAGGGCAGGTTAATGTGAACCGGTCCCGGTTCGGGGTAGTGAGCCAGGTCGATAGCCCGGTTTATTATCTTGTTGGCCAGCTCAAAAGCTGCCGGGGAGTCAATATTCTCAGGAAGTTCAAAACTTGCTTTAATGTAATTGCTAAAGACATCTTTTTGCCTGATGGTTTGTCCGTCGCCCACATCAATCAACTCGGGAGGGCGGTCGGCGGTAAAAATTAAAAGTGGTATTTTCTGATAGAAAGCTTCAGCAATGGCCGGAGCATAGTTTAACGGGGCGCTGCCCGAAGTGCAAGCAATGGCCGCGGCTTTTCCCTTTTCGAGCGACATGCCCAGGGCAAAAAAAGCAGCACTTCGTTCATCAATAACACTAAGGGCCGTTACGCCGGGATGGTTGGCAAAGGCGAGTATAATGGGAGCATTGCGCGAACCGGGCGATATAACAATGTTCGACAATCCTTTATTTACAAAAATGTCAGCCAAAAGGCTTACCGATTTTTTATCTGATGTCATGGTACAAAGGTCGGTTAAATGGGTAGATTATGCAAAACACCTTTTTAGCTGATTTATTCTCTGTTTTGTTTGAGGTCAAAAAAAGCTTTCACCTTGTCAGAAATCATATCGACAATCATCAACGGAAGTTCGTAAAAAAACGGAAGCCGGATAATGGTGTCGGCAAACCGTTCGGAATTGGGAAGGGAACGGCCGTCGTGCTTGTTTTTAAAATATGGACTATTGTGCAGTGGCAGGTAGTGAAATACCGTCATAATGTGGTTCTTATCCATAAATTTTATGAGCGCGTCGCGTTGTGTTTTATTTTCCAGTAACAGATAAAACAGGTGGCCGTTGTTGGTGGCATAATCAGGGATGTGTGGAATTTGAGCCAGATGTTTTTCCTCCAAAACGGTTAGGTTTTTAAAATATCTATCCCAAATCTGAATCCGCTTTTTTTGAATCTCTTCCATGTTTTCGAGCTGTGCGTAAAGCATTCCCGAAATCATATCCGAAGGCATGTACGATGCGCCTAGGCCTACCCATTCGTACTGATCGACTTCACCCCGCTCGAAGGCAGCGCGATTGGTTCCTTTGTCCCAAATAATATCGGCACTGTTGATGTACAATTCGTTGTTAACTGCCAGCATTCCTCCCTCGCCGCTACTAACGTTTTTTGTTTCATGAAATGAAAAAACGGCAAAATCACCGAAGGTTCCCAAAGCTTTCCCTTTGTAGTAGGAGTCGATGGCATGAGCCACATCTTCTATTAAAATTAAGTTGTATTTTTTTGCCAGAGCTACTGCTTTATCCATGTCAACGGCAACACCACCGTAGTGCATCACCAGCAATACTTTTGTTTTGTCGGTAATAAGCTCTTCCACTTTATCCATATCCATGTTAGGATGATCGGTGCGGCTATCGACAAAAACAAGGTTGGCACCACGCAGAATAAACGGACTGGTGGTTGAAACGAAAGTAAACGAAGGTAAGATTACCTCATCGCCCTCTTTTAAATCCATTAACAGGGCAGCCATTTCAATGGCATCGGTACACGAAGTGGTCATGTAGGTTTTTTTAAACCCCCAGCGCTCTTCAAAAAAATAGTGGCACATCTTGGTAAAGGCCCCGTTACCCGAAAGGTGGCCATAATAGGCTGCATTAACTATATTCTGAACCTCTTTTCCCGCGAAGTACGGTTTGTTAAAAGGAATCTTATCAATCATTTTTCAAAAAGTTTTCGCAAAGGTATTGATTTTACCATTAATCACTAAATCGTCAACCATCAATAAAAAAGAATTGTAGATTGGGGAGCAGAAAAAGCTTTCACAACCAACTTTAAGGCACTGGCGTAGTTTAAGATTGCCACGGCACTCCCGATAGCTATCGGGATGCCTCGCAAATTACTCCTCCGCCATTAAGTTTTGAAACAATACATACGAGAACAAAACAAAATCAAGGACCTCTATTCTGCGAGCAGCTGCAGGCTGCGTGGCAGACTTAAATAGTTAACGGCTGAATCAACAAACGGAGCTAAGTCTCTTGTGTTTAACAAAATTACCAGCTCTTGTCGGCAGACAGGTTTCAGGTATTGTCAGTAGAGTATAAATTACAAATATTAACCCTTAACCCCTAATCCTTTTTTTAGTTATCCTGTGGAGCCATTTAGAAGTGTAAAATACCGGGGGGACGGAGAGAAACCCGCCCATCACATCAATTAAATAGTGCGCTTTGATGTAAACCGTTGCAAACCATAAAAGAATAACCGGTAGTAAAATAAACCAAAATATTTTTCGGAGGTACTTAAAAGTGAGGATTAAAAAAATAATCGACATGCCCACGTGTGAACTGGGAAAAGTACCCGTTTGCGTTTCGCCAATACCTTGCGCTATTTTGACCATCTTGCTAAAAAAATAACCATCCACCGGCTTGGCATCGGCACCATAAAAATAGAATTGCGGTCCTTTAACCGGGAAAAGGGCGAAGAAAAGGTAGTAGATTATAAACGAGGTGAAAATCAAAAAGATGATTTCTTGCATTTTTGACCTGTTCCAAAAGTATGCAGCCAGACCAATGCCAATGGTGAGCAGGTAGTAAAAAAAATAACTGAAGTTCATGATCTCGCTGAACCATTTCTGAGGAAAACGTTTTGAAAACTCCAAACTGGGTTGCATGCCCCAAAGATGTTGCTCAACATAAACAAACCACGGGTCGAGGTAATCAAATAGAATGTTGTTAAAAAAACCGGTCTCTTTGTAAAAGTAGGTGAGCAGTAGAAGCGGGTAAAAGTTCCTGATCAGGTTATAAATGGTGTTGTGGTGCCATTTGACAGTGTCTGCCCGCGACATCACCAGAATAAAAACGGCAATAGCCAATCGCACGAGAATATGACTTCCCACATGGGTTAAGCTATTCCAGCCAACAACCATGTACAGCAAGGTAACAGCCATGTAGCCCATGGTAATCATGTCGACAGGAAGAAAGTGCTGTTTTGTTATTTTCATAATGAAAAGGTTATGCTGCCTTACTCTTTGCTTTTAACCGACTCATTCGCTGTAACAATGTGGGATGTGAATAATTGAAAAACACATAAAGCGGGTGCGGCCTTAAATTACTCAAACTTTTTACCGATAGTTTTATCAATGCGCTAACAAGCATGCCGGCGTTATAATTATTGCCTGCATAGGCATCAGCTT
>CAZKGB010000302.1:0-3741 GCA_964551935.1 uncultured Lentimicrobiaceae bacterium
ATTGGAAAAGGAATTCTTGATTTGGTACATCCCGACGACAGACCGAAAGCTAAAAACCGGATGAAACAGATGCTGAAAGAATCAGCACCGTTAGTAAGCGAAGAGTTTAGAATACTATCTTTTACCGGTGAAGAGCATACGGTAATTGCTTCACCCGCTCCTATTGTTTACAAACGGAAACCGGCATTTATGGTTACATACCACGATATTACAAACCGGAAAAAAGCCGAGCAGGCCATTGCTGAAAAGGAAAAGCAGTTTCATACCGTGGTGGAGGCAGCTCCTGATGCCATTTTATTATTAGACTATTATACCACAAAAATTATTTTATCAAACAGGCAGGCTTCCGTTCAAACCGGTTATACCGCTGAAGAGTTGTTAAAACTTACCATTATGGATGTCCATCCGCCTTTTAAAGAGGATGATTATCGAAACGGAGTACGCAAAAATATTCTGGCAAATCAAACCGTTACGATGGAGATGGACATAACCCATAAAAACGGTAACATTTTTCCTGCGGAGGTTACGGTTACTTTTTTGTATTATTATGGTCATAAAGCGTTATTGACCTTTGTAAAAGATATTACTGACCGTAAAAAAGCCGAGAAAGATATCAAAGAGAGTCAGGAGCGCTTTAAAACCCTTTCCGACATTACTTTTGAGGGGATTCTGATTCACGAAAACGGAGTGGCCATCGATTTAAATTTATCGCTGGCTAAAATGTTCGGGTATTCTAAAGAGGAGTTATTGGGAAAGAACCTGATAGAGCTTCTTTCAACAAAAAATTCGGTGAAGGACATCCGAAATAACCTGAAAAAAGAACATGCCGAAAGTTACAGAATCATAGGGGTTAAAAAGGATGGTACCCGGTTTCCGGTGGAAATAGAAGCCAAAAGTGTTACCCTTCACGATAACCGATCTATCAGGGTAGCCGCTTTTCGAGATATCACCGAAAGGGTTAAAACCGAAGAGGCATATAAAAGCAGTGAGGAGAAATTTAAAAATGCGTTTGTAACAAGCCCCGATTCAATTACAATCTCATCGTGGAAAACAGGTAAGTATATTGCAGTTAATCAGGGCTTTGTAGATGTGGTTGGCTATACCGAAGAGGAGGTGGTAGGTCGCTCCTTTCTTGAATTGAATATCTGGAAATACCCCTCTAAACGCGACAGGTTTATTAATTACCTGCGCAATAAAAAAATGATTACTAACCTGGAGGCTGAGTTTATTACAAAAACCGGAAAAACAATTTATGTCCTGTTATCGGCATCAACCATTAAATTTGCCGGAGAACCTTGTATTCTTAGCATTGGTAGAGATATTTCCGACAGAGTTGCCTCCGAAGAAAAGTTGAAGGAACTAAACGAAGAGTTATTGTTGAAAAATAAAAAACTTAAAAACTTAAATAATGATCTTATCACTGCACGGAAAAAAGCTGAGGAATCGGACCGGCTAAAGTCTGCTTTCCTCGCCAATATGAGCCACGAAATAAGAACCCCCATGAATGGAATATTGGGATTTTCGGGCTTGCTTAAAAATATCAATATTACTACTCAGGAAAGGCTTACCTATATTTACGTGATTGAACAAAGCGGTAACAGGCTTTTAAATATTATTAACGATTTAATCGATATCTCTAAAATTGAAGCGGGGCAAATGACCGTTAACCGTTCTGAGAGCAATATTACCGGGCAGCTTAAAGCCATTTACACTTTCTTTAAGCGCGAAGCACAACAAAAAAACCTTGAACTGATTTTACAACATTCTGTTAATAACGAGATACTGACACTTGTTACCGATGAGGATAAGTTTGTGGCAATACTCACCAACCTTATAAAAAATGCATTGAAGTATACCAAACAGGGAGTAATAAAAATTGGATACCAACGCGTTAACGGGTTTGTAGAATTTTTTGTAAAAGATACGGGAATTGGCATCTCTCCCGAGCGGCAGGGAGCTATTTTTGAACGGTTTGTACAAGCTGATATTGAGGATAGAGATGCTTACGAAGGAGCAGGGCTGGGGCTGGCTATTACCAAAGCCTATGTTGATATGCTTGGAGGAACTATTTGGCTCGAATCGGAAGAAAACAGGGGCTCGACTTTCTTTTTTACCCTGCCGGATAATTCTCCTGAAAAAGTTATAAAAAAAATTAAAACACTAAAAAATACTATGGTTGTCGAAACTAAACTTCCAAAATTGAATATTCTGATTGCCGAAGATGAAGTCTTTTCCGATCAATTGCTCACAGTAGTGCTTAATAAAATTGCAGGCAACATCTATCATGCAAAATCAGGGCTGCAAGCAGTAAATATCTTTAAAGAACATCCTGAAATTGACTTAATAATGATGGATGTCAAGATGGGTGAGATGGATGGGTATCAAGCCACCAAGGAGATAAGGAAGCTGGATAAGGATGTGATTATTATAGCGCAAACTGCCTATGCCCTGGTGGGTGACAGAGAGAAAGCGCTGGAAGCAGGGTGTAACGATTATCTTGCGAAACCGATTATTAAAAAGAAAGTGCTGGAAACAATTAGTAAATATTTCACTATTTAAGCCCCATATGAATAATCTAAATGAAGATAATAAACCAGATGAAATAGTTGAATTAACCGGAAAGGTTAATTCTCTTCTTCAACAAAACAAACAACTTACCGACCGGATTAAACAGCTGGAAGAGGCTAACATGGAGTTGGAATCGGCTAAAAAGAAAGCCGAAGAGAGCGACAAACTTAAAACAGCCTTTTTGCAAAATATGAGCCACGAGATAAGAACCCCTATGAACGGTATTTTAGGATTTGCCGAGCTGCTTTCAAACCCCGAACTGAGCGATAGTGAGCGACAATCATATATCAACATTGTTACAAAAAGCGGCGACCGAATGCTCAGCACGTTTAACAATCTTATGGAAGCATCAATTATTGAAACCGGTAATGTTTCGTTGCATTACTCTACCATCAATTTGAACGGTGAGTTTGGCGACCTGTATGCCGATTTTAAGGATGAAGCCAAAAGAAAAGAACTGGTGCTGGGGTTTTACTCCGATTTGCCGGATAACAACGCCAACATTTATACCGATCGCGAAAAGCTGTCTTCCGTACTTTCGCACCTTCTTGAAAACGCCATTAAATATTCCAATCCGGGCGGAAAAATAACCTTCGGTTATAAACAAAAAGAGGATTGGCTGGAGTTTTATGTGCAAGATAGGGGTATTGGTATCCCGAAAGAACGACACAGTGCGGTTTTTGATAAATTTACCCAGGCCGACCTCGAAGATAAAGCTGTTTTTGAGGGGTCGGGTCTTGGTTTAACGGTAGCAAAAGCTTATGTTGAATTGCTGGGTGGCAAAATATGGTTGCAGTCGGTCGAAAATAAAGGTACAACCTTCTTTTTTACCATTCCTTTTAAAACAGGAGAGGATGACACAAATGCTGAAAGGGTTTCACCGTCTCCTGCAAAATCAACGAAACCCAAAATTCTTATTGCCGAAGATGAGCCTTTTACAAAAGATTACCTGACAATAATTCTGCAAAATATGAGTAGCGAGATACTTTATGCCGATAACGGATTGGATGCTGTAGTAATGTGCCGGAAAAATCCTGATGTCGATCTGATTCTGATGGATATTAAAATGCCTCAAATGAACGGATATGATGCAACCCGCGAAATAAGAAAGTTTAACAAAAAAGTTATTATTATTGCCCAAACAGCCTATGCTATGGCCGGTGACCGTGAAAA
>CAZKGB010000303.1:0-3716 GCA_964551935.1 uncultured Lentimicrobiaceae bacterium
ATACTAAAGATATTACTGTTTCGTTTCGCGAAGACTGGCCTGTAAAACACTGGCGCTCCATTGAATCTGCCTACCAAAACTCTCCCTATTTTCTTTACTATTCCGATAAAATAAAAGAGCTCTTTTTTTCCAATATGCCGAACCTGGTTGAGTTTAACACTGCGTTAACAAAGGTGGTTTGCGAAATAATTGGAATTAAAACCGATATCCGGTTAAGTAGCCGGTTTACCATGTTTCCTGATGATGCTGTTACTGATCTTCGGGTTAAAATTTCGCCCAAGCAACCGGCGAGCTACTTGAAATTTCCTGAATACACACAGGTTTTTTCCGACAGGCAACCGTTTATTCCCAATGCCGGAATTTTAGATTTACTGTTTTGTTTGGGGCCGGAAAGTCTGAGTTATCTAAACAAAATAACCACCCTTTAGAACTCCGACAGGGTTAATCCGTTTTAACTACGGTCTTATTCTCCAACTTTTTCATCCGCTTTATTACCTCATCTTTTGTATTGGTATTTTCGTACTCTTTGGTGAGCGACATTTTGTAAAAGCTCAAAGATTTCTCAGGGTTATCAAAGGTGTAATAGTAATCGCCTGCCAGTTTATAACCTAAATAATAATCGGGATTGGCGTTAAGCATGCCGAATAGGATATTTTGCTCATCCGTTAACTTCTTTTTTGATCGAATGGATTGCATGACCTTGCTTTTCAGCTTTTTAAATTTTAAAAACCCAAAATAGGATTGGCTGTCCAAAAAGGGATCTTTATTAATTACCAACCCCGGCTCATCCAAAGGCCGGCCGGGAGTAAGCGATTTTACATTCTTAAACACCTTGTTTAAATCGTAGCAAATATAATTACCCAGCTGCCAGGGGTTGGTGGAGACCCATATTTTAAGTTGTTTGGGTTTAAAAATGACGCTGTGATGTGAGATAAGCTGGCACATGGCTTTTTCGTTTCCAAGTCCGATATTTTTTCCATTGAGCCCGGTTTTGTCGCGGAGGACGGCTGCGGCCTGCTCCTGCTCAAAAGCCCCTGTTTTTTCGGCGTTACGAATAAGTTGTTTGCACCTTTTTTCACGATAAAGCGAAGGAGAGGTTTTGAGGTTACTAATATTTTTCGGGTCGTGGGCAAAGGCCGCACTTTGATAGTGATTGGCACATACAATAAAATGGGTGTCGGTAGTAAAAAATCCGGTTTTACTGGGTGATTTTTCAATAATGGCAACATCATCGTCCTGAGCTGATCCAATTAAAACAGACTCGGAGACGAATGTTTGGAAATTGTTGGCAATTTTTCGGGCTTCGGCAATGTTTTGTGCATGTTGCAATATGTATCGTGCTAAAATGGAGATTGGCGTGGCTGCCTTGGTTGGTATATCAGACTTGGCTGCGTTAATGGTTACCGTGAGCCCTTTTTCATTCATGCCCGAAACAACGCCAATCATGCTTGCCCAGGTAACATAAACAAACTTGTACCCTTCGTCGGGATTCACAAACGCAACAATTTTATTTTTGGCAAAATCGTCGTTTATATAAAAATCAAAGTTTCTTCCAACCATCAGATCATCGCTTTGTTGCCCTTTGTTTACGCCAAAAGAGGTGCATCCCACCATGGCTAAGTCGGTTAGGGCATGGCCAATGTCATGAGCCCCATGATAGTTTAGCATGCGTTGATACGGCGGTGCGATAAAGTTGTATTTATCGGAGCAGGAAAGTGAAATGCCGTATATTTCCTTTTTGTATTCTTCCGGAATGTATTGGTCAATATCGCGATCGAACCAGGCAATAAAATATTTTAAAAAGTGAAGATAAAACTTTGAAGGTATCATTTTGTTAATCTGCTCCACGAAAGCATTTTCCTGAATTTCGATGAGCTCCTTCGTGAGTTTTCCGCTTGCCACACCCATATCAAAAGGTTTTCCTTCGAGATACATCTCCCACAAACCATACCTGTTTTTACGAAGCATGTTGTTGTCAACCAGATAAAAATCATTTGCTTTTTTTACTCTCTGAAGGGTTAAAACCGACATATCTTTAACAACAGGGGCTTCAATGCGCGTGGCAAAATCAAAAACCATTGCTGCCAAAACAAAAGCAATGATTATCAAAACCACTGCCCACTTAAAAATTTTACCCCATCTGATGTTTTTCATTTCTTAATATATTTAACAATTTCTAACCTGAGATAGCCTTTAATTGTTGTTTAATTTAACAAAAAACAAAAATAGATGAATTTGTGGTTGTGCATGCCGTTTACAAATTAAAGCGCTTAAAAAGTTGTATGGGTTATTTATTTGTAAAGTCACCTGAAACAATAGACGGATAAACTTTTATTGATTGTCTTTCAATCGGTTTCTCCATTCAAATATTTTTCTTATCTTAGCGTAGCAAACCATAAATCTTCTTTTTATGAAAATCATCACAACTATACTGTTTGTTTTCATTGTCTTTTCGGGCTTTACACAGGATTTTGATATCTATTCCAAAAAGCAGGACGATAAAGTAATAATGCCTTCTGTGCAGGAAATGTTAACGGTAGATGAGTTTCAGCTTCTTTCTCGTAATGCCCGTATGATGGATATGTTTTATTCGGCAGTGGTGCCCGGGTTGATACATTTTAAAGCAAAAGATCGTATTACGGGCTATTCGCTGGTGGGACTTCGGGTAGTTTCGTACGCCGGGCTTGGATTAACCTGGTACAAATTAAAATCGGAAGGGTATTCAATATTTGATCGAAACACAGACGACAACACTGTTTTACTGGGTAAGTGGTCGGTTAAAACCTATCAAAATGTGGCCATTGCTTCCATGGCACTTTTAGTTTCAACTTACTTTTATGATTGGATTCACGGCAAATACCGGCTGGAAAAAAAACAGGAACTGATTCGTTACCGTTACGGGTTAAAATTGCAAATACAAAATAGCCCGTATAGTCCAAAATATTCGCAATTAGTCCCCTCCTTTACAATAAATTACTCGTTTTAATTTTTAATAAAAACGTAAAATGTTATTTCAAAACTTTATTAATAAACCGGCTTCTTTCCGTTTACAAAAATTAAATTTAAAGGTGTATTTGATTTTAACCTTTGTTTTGTTGATGATAAGCGTAAATCTTGAAGCTCAGTTCAGTGTAAAAACACAACTCGTTTACCTCAAACAAATAAACCATCAGGGAAGAAAAGATTTAATTAAAGATAACCTGCAAAATGCCGATAAATGCGCCGAAGATATTATTAGCGGCAACGATACTACGCAGGAGGCCGGGTTGTTTTTTGCCGAGCTGTCGTACAGCTATTTTTTAATTAAACAACCTGAAAAGTCGATTTACAACCTTTTATGTCAGCGTATCTTAACCCCTGATTCCATACTGTCAAGCCAGTCGAAACCCTTTTTCTTTGAGGTGTGTTATCAAAACGGGTTATCAACAAATTCGGCTACATCTCTTTGGAAAAATACATTACCCGCCAACATTCCGGAAAGCTACAACAGCAGACTTGAATTGCTGTTGTTAAAATCGATAGGGCTTTTTAAAAAAGAGTTGGTAAATTCCATACAAATAGCAGGTAATACATTGATGCACAATAATTATTTGGTGCCGGCGTGGTACAGCGACTGGGAATTTCTGACCATGACAGGCATGAAGGAAAAGTACAAGAAACAAATTCTTGATTTCAATAAATCAGGTCATTTGCCTATTTATCAAAGTTGTACAAAT
>CAZKGB010000304.1:0-3705 GCA_964551935.1 uncultured Lentimicrobiaceae bacterium
CCAATCTCAACCTAAAGGTATCCGTTCCGTTTCAATTTGTCAAAAGCAAATGGATATCAGGCTTAACACCAAAGGTTTCCGTAGGACAGAAAATATTGACCCTCGATAAAAATCAGGGGGTTACGCTCAAAGAAAGCCAATTTACTTTGTTGACCTACTCTTTATACGGTTATCATAACTTGAAGAAAAGCCGGCGCGATATTTACAGTCGATGGTCACAATTTATTTATGGTATTTATAATCACACCCCATTTTCATCCGACCCGTCCGGCATTGGTTATGTTTCGGGAGCGTTAACCTTTCCCGGCATTATGCGCCATCATGGGCTAAGGGTATTTTTATCACAGCAATGGAAAAAAACAGGACTCTACCCTTACGGCGATTACAGCTCTGTTCCCCGTGGTTATTCAGGACTAAATATACAGAATATAACCCTTTTAAAAGCCGATTACGCCTTTCCCATTGCTTATCCTGATTGGGATTTGCAATCAGCAGCCTATTTTACCCGTGTTTATGCTCACCTGTTTTTCGACTATGCGCAATTTACCAAACCGGATTATACAGGATACAGTCAGGCAGGAAGCACCGGTATTGAGCTGTACACCAACTGGTATTTTTTAAGCCTGCCTGTTGAAATGACCTTAGGTTTCAGGGGAAGTTATAAACTAAGCGGGGCATTCGTACCGGAGTTTTTATTCGGGTTTAGCTTGTAACGCCTGACCTAAACTTTTCTTGTAAAATCAGCAAGGCCATCATCGGTATTGAGGTTTAGCTTTTATAAAGCAAACATGCAAAAAAACAATTTATCATGAAAATCATTATTCCGCTTCCCCGTTAAAAATTTTCATTCCGTCTTCAGCAAGTTTGTTAATGGTGGGATTTAGCATAAAATACGAAATATGCCATTGAAATCCAAACCGAGTGCTTATCTCCTGCTCCAACGTTACCGCTGCCAGCGAGTCGATGCCATACGAGGTGATGGGAGTATCCAAGTCAATCTCTTCACGCTTAAAATGCTGATTGGTCATAATCCATTCCACGAGCCATTTTTTAATACTCTCTTCAGTAGGAATGGTACTTTGATATTCTGCTGTCTCCACCTCTTCATTTTCCAACTGCCAGCGGGCAACCACATTCAGCTTTTCGGTAAGAAACTCGAAACGCGTTTGCCGCCGTTGAATTTTACCGCTTGATGTTAGCGGGATACTTCCCGTACGAATCAACACGATGGCATACACCTCAAGTTCGTGTTCATCGGCCACCACTTTCCGAATATGCGCCATCAGCTCATCAAAATCGCTGTTTCGTAAAAAGTTCCGCTCCAGCTCCTGAACGATTACCAGCTTTTCCACACCCTCAACCTGAATAGAGAAGGCAGCACCCGAATTGGGTTTAAAAGCCTCGTGCGAATTTTGCACCGAGTACTCGATATCGTTGGGGTAGTAATTTACGCCGCGAATAATAATCAAATCCTTTAATCGTCCCGTGATGTACAGCTCACCGTTAAAAAGAAACCCCAGGTCACCCGATCGCAACCACGGGCCATCATTATTTTTCAAATAAGCCTTAAAAGTACGGCGCGTCTCTTCCGGCTTGTTCCAATAGCCTTTGGCCACCGTGGGACCTTTTATCCACACCTCGCCAATGCTGTTTTCATCGACTTCTTCAAAGGTATCAGGATTCACGATGATCACCTTGGTATCCATCCACACGTGTCCGTTGCTAACCAAATCAATGCCCCGTTCCTTACCGGTGACAAACACCAACCGGTTACGACTTAACGCTTCCTGATCTACCCGCACGTAATGGGGCTCGGTTCCGGGATCGCCACCTGTCACAATCAAGGTGGTTTCGGCCATACCGTACACGGCAAACATCTGGTTGGTTCGCACCCCGGCCCCCGCGAAAGTCTCCGGGAAACGTTCAAAAGTCTTTTTTCGAACCGGTTCACCACCGCAATAAAAGTTTTTTATACTGCTTAAATCCAGTCCTTCCAGCTCTTCGGGTTTGATTTTCTGCAGGCAGTAATCGTAGCTAAAATTGGGGCCTCCCCCGGTAGTAGCCTTGTATTTATCAATAGCCTTAAGCCAGTTCAGGGGATTCTTTAAAAAAGCCACCGGTGGCATGCCAATGTTGATAAGACCCAAAAAGGCCGCCTGAAATATGCCGCCAATCAAACCCATGTCATGAAAAATCGGCAACCAGTTCATTCCCACGGTATCGCGGCTAAAGCCAAACGACCGCCGGATAAAATCGGAATTATAAAGAATGTTCTCATGGGTTATCATCACCCCTTTCGGGTTTCCCGTCGATCCCGAAGTGTACTGAATAAAAGCCACATCATCAGGTTTCGGAAAAGAGGTTATCGCACGAGGTGTGTTGTTGGTGCTAATCTCCTCATACTTTAACCACTCCATGTCAGCCAGCAGCTCATCCTTCGAAAAATTACGCTCAATCGTTCCAAACACCTCTTCGGTAACCAGCCCGGCAGCAGCACCCGAATCTTCAATCATGGCATGTATCCTGTCCATTTTACGGTTACGTCGCGGCGGGTAGGCCGGAATAGCCACAAATCCCCCATAAAAGCAACCGTAAAGCGCCGCTATATATTGCAGCCCCTGCGGAAATAACAGCAACACCCTGTCCCCCTTAGCCAACTTTTTCGACAACTCCGCGGCAATCGATCTGGCAACCCTGTCAATTTCATCAAAAGTAAAGTACTCTGTTTCGCTCACACCATCGCCAAGGTATTTGTAAACCACGTGGTTTGGTTGTGCCACAGCTCTTTTGCTAATAATCTCCACCAGCGATTCACTCTCTCGAATAATGGGATCCGGGTTGTCTGCAAGATACGAGTATGCCATAAATTTTGGTTTTGCACAAAAATAAGGTTTGTTTCCGATATTAAAAGTAATCGCGAAATAATTTGTTTTTTTGGGCGGCTGAACCGGGCTGTCCGTTATAGCCCCACACCGGCAGGCTGTGTTCCGTAACGCGGTGGCGGTAGCTCCTAAAGTCGCTCCTCCACCGCTACTCCCCATCAACCTGTCGGAGCGGGGGCTGCCACTTCCATCCCTGCCGCGGGCAACGAAGTGTAAAGGTAGTTAAGGATCAATATATCAAGCTATTTTGAAATATAACGTTGTCATTTCTTTCGTTGTTCCAAAAGTTCACGGTTTGCAAGTTACAATTCGTCTCCAAATAAAAAGATTGGTCATGCCGAGCTCGGCCCCTGAGCCGCACCCTGAGCTTGTCGAAGGGTGTCGAAGTGGGAGTAGTAGCATGGCGGGTAGGCTTGTTGAATCGTCCTCCCCTCATCCCTCGATACAATTTTTTCTTCCTGACGTCAGAAAAAACCACTCGGGATGACCCGGCACACGGTTTTCAATTTACAATTCGTCTTCAAATAAACGAAGGTCATGCCGAGCTCGGCCCCTGAGCACACCCTGATCTGTACCCTGAGCTTGCCGAAGGGTGTCGAAGGGTGCGGGGTGTCGAAATAGAAGTAGTAGCATAGCTGGCGAGACATGTTGTAATTAGCATCCATCGCGCATCCCTCGATACAATTTTTTCTTCCTAACGTCAGAAAAAATCACTCGGGATGACCCGGCACACGGCTTTCAATTTACAATACATTTTCAAATAAATATAGGTCATGCCGAGTGATTTACCGCAGTGATAACGGAGGTAAATTGTATCGAGGCA
>CAZKGB010000305.1:0-3694 GCA_964551935.1 uncultured Lentimicrobiaceae bacterium
CACAGGTTGCTCTCTTTCCATCGTGCTTTTGGCGCTTCGTCGCCACCAATGTGGATATATTTCCCCGGAAACAGTTCCATCACTTCCGTTAACACATCTTCCAGGAATTTAAAGGTTTCCTCTTTTGGGCAGTAAATATCAGCAAAAACTCCCCACAGGGTGGCCGGCCGGAATGGACCCGGAGTGCAAGCCAACTCGGGATAAGCAGCCAGCGCTGCCAGCGAGTGACCCGGCATTTCAATTTCGGGGATGATGGTTATATGACGGTCAGCAGCGTACTGAACAATATCGCGGATTTGCTCCTGCGTATAGTAACCGCCGTATCGTTTACCATCCCATTTATGAGGTTTGTCGCTGTACTTTCCTACTAAGGTAGAATCGCGATAAGCCCCAATTTCAGTAAGCTTGGGATATTTTTTAATTTCGATACGCCACCCCTGATCTTCGGTTAAATGCCAATGAAATGTGTTGAATTTATACATGGCCATCATGTCGAGATACTGCTTGATAAATTTTACGGGAAAGAAATGTCTTCCCACATCGAGGTGCATTCCACGGTAATGAAACCGGGGAGAGTCATTGACAATCCATCCCGGAATCTCAACCTCTTTCATTTTTGACGAGAGCAATGAATCGGGAAGCAGCTGCATCAACGTTTGAACACCATAAAAAAGACCGGCATCATCGCCCGAAACAATGGAAATATTACCGGAGTTTACCTTCAGTTTATAACCTTCCGGCCGGATGTCCTTTTTGTCATCAAATATTCTTAAAATGATATCATTTTCCACCCCATCCACTTTACCAACATTCTCTACCGGCAAATCAAACCCATGCTCGTTGAGGAACGCCGCCAGGAAGTTTGCTGTTTTTAATGTCGATGAATTATCATCTACAAGAATGCGACTGTTTCTATCCAAAACAAAGCTCCCTTGTTTATGAAAATAGTAATGATTGGGCAAGGGAATTACATTTATTTCCGGTTTAAGGTGACTTTTGCTGCATGATGTTACGGTCAGTAATGACGCAACAATAAAAACGAAAGAAAAAAAACGCTTTATCATATCTTCTAATTTAATTGAACCGGGCAATTTTTATTGATTAACCTGAAGGACACCCCTTACAGTAATCAGGGCACTATCACCCAATGCAATATTAAAACATTTCGCAGTATCTGAATCGGAAATGACCGGAAAGTTATCGCCATGCACAGGATGTTTGGGAATTTGAACACGATATGCCTCGTCCGGAATAATTCCGTTTGACCAATTTAAAGAATCATTCCAATGGACGTTGGCACCAAGCCAAAGCAGTTCACCCGGGGGCAGGGAACCTCTGTAATAGATGCTGTCAGTTCCGTACCAATTCAGGCTGTCGTACGATGATCCGGCAGTGTAAGCCAGGGTATTCCGCGGACGATATCTTTCGCGAATGGTAGCGGAATCAAACGGCAGGTGAAGAATGGCAAAAGTATCCAGCCGGGGATTGGCCTGAATCGCGAGGAGCTCCCAGGAGGTTCCCGAGTTAGCCCTGAAATCGGCGAGTGAGTTATAATTACCGCCATCGCCAAAACGATAGTACATATACAGCCCGGCAGTGTCCTCACGGTAAACAAAATTCCCATCGTAAACAGCGCCATTGACAGCGGTATCGCCACGAAAAATAATCCGATCATCAAAGGTGTAGATCAAATTATTCAAAAAATAATTAAAAAAAATACCCAGCACCGAATGGACGCCACATTCAGGCGAAGAGTAGCCGCTTTTACGCGATACAATGGTGTTGTTATAAACTTTCCAGTAGGCCAGTTCATCTTTACCGTGAGAGCCAAAAGGATCGAGGGTTGTCCAAACCGGCCAGTTGCTCTCCTTGCAGTTTCCTACCCTGCCGCCATGTTGAAGGATGGAGTTATCGATAATGTTGTGGTGGATATAAACCTGACCTACGGTTGTGTTGCTTGTTTCTGTCATTGAAATACCGGAACCAATTTCCCAAAGAACATTGTCTGCGATTTCAACATCATCGATGCCTGCCCGCAAATCGATGGCATCATCTCTGAAATGAATGAAGTAGTTGTGTAGTATTTTAATATGTGACGATCCATCTTTGATACCGATGCCATCAAAACCATTTTCAAAAAGGCAGTCTTTAATAGTAAAGTTCGTGATACCATTATCGCTGGTAATCGCTTTCGATTCAAATTCGGGGTAAGCCTCGCTCACTTCGCAACTCCCCATCTTAACATCGGACCAATAAACATATTGCGGCACACCATTGTCGAAGGTGCATTTGGAAAAGGTGAAATTGCTTGCGGATCTGACCACGAAACCATAACTACCATATTTAAAACTACAACTATCAAAATCAACATACCGTGAGCTGTCGCGAACATCAAAAAGATATTTTGAATGCGCAAAGGTGATATTGTTAAATTTCAAATGCTTTACCCCCATCATCTTAAAGAGATAGGAGGAAAAGAAAACGTTGACATTATTGTTGTTGGGATTCACATCGGCAGGCAAAGGGACCATGGCATTGCTGTCGGGGTCAATCAGGTCGTTGGGATTCTGTTCGAGTCGTATGGACAGATGTCCATCCGCTTGCAACCGTATGCCGGGCCCCTGATATACCGGGGTAAACCCACTCATGGGACCAAAGTTTGATGACTCCAGGTTCAGGCTGTCTTCGTATTCAATAAGATGGACATTGTCATCTTCCAGCCAGGCATTAACATAGCTTCCGGTAAAGGTGTCCACACTCTTATAAAGGTTGATTGAATCGATAACAACAACCCATTGAGTGTTGGGGGCATTTAAAAACGTATCGACGCCACCATCGATGACTGCTGATTCATTTTGATAGGATTCAATTATAATCGGGTCTGACGCAGTACCTTGCAGCGCCATTACAATATTATGCTCGTAAAATGTACCACCACGCAGCTCCAACGTGTCGCCGGCAGACAAGTTAGCCACAGCATGAGCAACCGTCTTCCATGGGTTTGCATAAGAACCATCGTTTCCATCATCGCCTGTTGTTGCAACAAAATAGGTGTTTCCACGCACAATAAGGGAAAACAACAGTAGCCCAATGACCAGATAAGATTTTAGACAGAGATGTTTCAAATGAAAAGTGAAGGTTACTCTTCCACCACAATTTCATGAATAAGCTTGGAGCTTTTACGCAACATTTCGCTTACCCCGCAATAACGATCCTGTGAAAGGTTCACCGCTTTTTCGAGTTTATCCATCGGAAGGTCTTTTCCCCTGAAAATATATCGAACTTTAATGGTATGGAAATATTTGGGGTGTTCGTCGGTAAGTTCACCGGAGACTTCCACGTTAAAATAATCGGGTTTTACCCGCATTTTTGTTAAAATGGAAATGACATCCATCCCGGTACATCCACCCAACGAAACCAGTGTAAGGGGTTTTGGCCTGGGACCGCCATTGTTACCACCAACACGAGGCTCGGCATCGAGCATAATTTTAAAGTCGTTTACCTCCGCTTCAAAAGCCATATTGCCGGCCCATTCAATATTTACTACTTCTTCTGCCATAGTCTGATATTTTTTTAAATGAAACGCAAAAATAGGAAAAAAACGATTGAGACGTCAGGTACTTTTGAGTGATAAAACGGCTAATTCCTATTTTGATGCGCTAAAGAATAATTTGTTAACCTATTTAGGTGCTCA
>CAZKGB010000306.1:0-3684 GCA_964551935.1 uncultured Lentimicrobiaceae bacterium
CTTTTGCCAGGTTTTTAAGCTGAGACTTTTCATCCTGGCAGGTAACTACTATGCCCGTTGGGATATGGGTAAGCCGGATAGCGCTGTAGGTGGTGTTTACCGACTGGCCTCCGGGCCCTGATGAGCAATAGGTATCTTTTCTAATATCTTTATCGTGTAGTTCGATGTCGAACTCATCGGCTTCGGGCAGTACGGCTACCGACGCGGCAGAAGTGTGAATACGTCCTTGTGTTTCGGTTTTTGGAACCCGCTGAACCCGGTGTACGCCCGATTCAAATTTCATGATACCGTAAGCACCGTCGCCGGTTACATTAAAAACTATCTCTTTAAAACCACCGGAGGTTCCTTCGCTGATGTTGACAATGTCAACCTTCCATTTTTTACTTTCGCAGAACTTTTGATACATTCTGAACAGGTCGCCTGCAAAAATGCTGGCTTCATCGCCTCCGGTTCCTGCCCTGATTTCAACAATGGCATTTTTGCTGTCCTGAGGGTCTTTGGGAATTAACAACACCCTGATTTCTTCTTCCAGTTTCTCTTTCTCGGGAATAAGCTCCTCCAGCTCCTCTTTGGCCATCTCCCTGAATTCGGGATCTTTTTCCGTTTCTAAAATCTCCTTGGCATTTTCGATATTGCCAATAATGTTTTTGTACTTTTTGTATGTGTTTACGATGGGCTCCAGCTCACGGTAGTCCTTGTTGAGCTTGACAAACCGTTTAACATCCGACATTACATCGGGGTCGTTCATCTGATCGCCAATCTCTTCCCATCGATTCTTTATTATTTCCAGTTTATCTAAAATTTCCACGGTATCTTTATTTTGGTGCAAAGATATAAAAATAGTGCTATACGGGTTTAGGAACGATGTTGGCTGAACACTATACGGCAAGAATATTGATAAACTTGTGTTCTGTAATTTTCCGGTCGATTAGTTGTTTAGAATTAGGGTCTTCCTGCCAGTACGGCAGGCTGGTTTGAAAATTGTTTTTTTGATATTTCTGGTTTATCCGGATTAGGTGATAAGTGTAGTAACCGTTTTATCTAGATACATGTCAAGTTGTTTGCGCTTGTATTGCATCACCCAGCGGGGATGCGGAAGCGGGATGAGTTCATCAAAAAGCTTTAACTCAAGATTTATCAGCTTTAAGTATTCGTAGTTTTTTCCCTGCCCCAGCACGTAGCATCTTTTAAAAACAATGCCCAGACTAATTTGTTCCACAAGGCTTTTTAAAATAAAAGACTTTAGGGTGTGGGTCAGTTCACGCGAATCGTAATAGTTGTAATTTTTTCCGTCTTTGACAAATCCCAACGGGCTGACGGCACCAAGATAAAAGTGGCGATAAAAATGATCGGGACCGCCCATTTTATCAATCAGGCGGTAAACAAAATCGGATGAAAGCTCTCCTCTTTTCTCGAAATTGTTTTTTATGCCGCAGCTATTTTCAAGTTTTACAGGGTCGGTAAACGGAATTCCGGTAACACCGGCACCAAACCTGCCGGGATTGATACCCAAAATCATTACCCTGCCTTTGTCGTCGTTGTAATACTTGTTGTAAAATGTTGAGCAAACCTCCATTACCTCCTTACTTTTATAAGGATTAAGAATTTCAATGCCGGGAGGTAGCTTTTCTTTTATCTCCAACGATGAATAGAAATGTAAAATTTTAGCGGCAAAGGTCATGGTGCTATCGGGTTATTGTTTAATCCCAAAGTTTAATAACTTTAGGCTTATCAATGTATTCGGACTAAAAAAATAAAAAAGCCACAGCGTAAAGCCATGGCTTAAAATTACTATAATTTTTGGAAGATTTACTTTTTCGGAATATTCTTTAATATTTCGAGGGTGAGATCCCAGAATTTTTGTACCGATTCAATTTCCATTCTTTCATCGGGTGAGTGAGCTCCTTTGATAGTTGGTCCGTAGGAGATCATATCCATTCCGGGGTACTTATCGCCAATAAGGCCACACTCCAGTCCGGCATGAATGGCCAGCACTTCAGGTTCCATGTTAAACAACTTTTTGTAAAGGTTTGCCGTGAGATCTACAATTTCGGAGTTGGGGTTGGGGGCCCAGCCCGGGTAACCTTCGCTGGTTTCGGTGCGCCCACCGGCTAAGTTAAACACGCTGGTAACCATGTTGGTAACCGACTGTTTTCTGGATTCAACCGAGCTGCGTTGACTGGTGGTGATTACTATTTCGTCCTCCTGAAATTTCACCGATGCCAGGTTGGTGGAGGTCTCTACAAAATCTTTTATATCAGCCGACATGGCCATAACTCCATGCGGGCAGGCATATAATGCATTGTATAAAAGGTCGGCTGATTCATTATCAACAACAAATTCGGGTAAATCGCAACTTTCAACCGTGATGTTTAAGTCGGGTTCGGTTACATGAAATTCAAACTTCATGGTGTTGCGGTAAGTTTCAATGGCTTTTTTGAGTTCGTCTGCTTTTTCGGCCGGAACCATAATCGTAGCGAAAGCTTCGCGGGCAATAGCGTTTCGCAGATTTCCTCCGTCAAAGTTATGAAGTTTGATGGATAGTTTATGGTTGTTTTCCCAAAGAAAGCGGTTAAGGATTTTATTGGCATTTCCACGATTTTTGTTGATGTCGTCGCCGGAGTGGCCACCCTTCAGGCCAAAAACTTTAATGGTAAAAGCTTCATGATTTTCGGGGGTTTCAACTTTATCGTAAGGAAGCCATGCTTGTGTATCCTGCCCGCCGGCACAACCGATAAACAGTTGTCCTTCATCTTCCGAATCGAGGTTCAGCAATATTTCGCTTTGCAGAAAACCGGGTTTAAGGCCGAAAGCCCCTGTAAGCCCTGTCTCTTCATCAACGGTAAACAGTGCTTCCACCGGACCGTGCTGAATTTCGTCGGAGGCCAGGATAGCCAGGGCTGCTGCCACGCCAATACCGTCGTCGCCCCCGAGGGTGGTGCCTTTCGCGGTTACCCAGCCGTCTTCTATGTAAACTTCAATGGGGTCATGGTCGAAATCGTGTTGGGTGTCGCTGTTTTTTTCACAAACCATGTCCATATGGCTTTGCAGTACCACCGATTTGCGGTTTTCCATACCTTTTGTGGCGGGCTTTCTGATCAGCACGTTACCCACTTCGTCGGTGAGGGTTTCAAGGTTGTGTTTTTTGCCAAAGTCAATCAAATAGGCTTTGATTTTGTCCTCTTTTTTTGATGGCCTGGGGATTTCAAGAATCTCCTTAAAATAGTACCAAACGGATTTTGGTTCTAAATTTAGTATTGCTTCATTCATAATAATTAATTTTTATCTTTTTTCCGCCAAAGGCAGGCATGATAACATTTATTTCTATTCTTCAATTAATGCTTTCCAGATGGCATCTTTTAACGATTGAATTCCTTTTCCTGTGATGGATGAAATAAAAACCACGGGTAGCTCATCAGGCAGCTGTTTTTTTACCTCTTCAATAAGTTCGTCGTCAAGCATATCCGATTTAGTGATGGCCAAAATACGGCTTTTGTCCAGTAGCTCCGGATTGTATTTTTGCAACTCTTTTAACAAAATATTATATTCGGTGGTGATGTCATCACTATCGATGGGAACCATAAAAAGCAGGATGGAATTTCGCTCGATATGGCGTAAAAAACGCAATCCTAATCCTTTGCCCTCGGAGGCACCTTCAATAATACCCGGAATATCAGCCATTAC
>CAZKGB010000307.1:0-3673 GCA_964551935.1 uncultured Lentimicrobiaceae bacterium
TTTTTATTTGATTCCTGCATTTTTAATAAATTTAAAGTTTGGAGTGCCTGAAGTACTTGGAGTGCCTGGAGTATTTGGAGTGCCTGGAGTTTGGAGTTAAGAGTTAAGTGTTAAGAGTTAAGGGTTAGGAGTTAAGGAGTTAGGTAGGAGTGTTTAGAATTTTGTATATTCGAATTGTCAGGCACTTTGTTTACTCAGGTACTCGGCAAAGCTTTTTACATGTTTTACAAAAGGTTCGCTGCACACCGAGCAGACAGCCGCCATTTTCAAGCGGGCCGGGTCAATGCCTTTTTCCTTCATTTTTTCCATGGTAACTCTTACTATTTCACCGGTTTTGGTGGTGCACGATTCCCCGTATGGACAATCGGTACCGTCGGCAGCAATAAACACCCCGTCGAAACCCTGTTCAAGTGCATACAAAATCCAACGCGGTTTGATGGTACTTGAACAGGGTACGGGAAGCGTGTAAACGGTGGGCGGATAATGTAATTTTAACAAGCCCGCCATATCAATAGCCGGATCGGATATCTTCTCGGTGGAAAAGACCAGAATTTTCGGGCTATTATTTACTTTACCCCCATTCATGTTTATTTTCTTAAAAAGATTTTGAAAAATCCTGATTCTTCAACAGTACCAAGGTATTCGTATCCTTTTTTGGTACACCATTTCGGAATGTCGCGACGGGTACCTTCATCTGCCGAAAGCACTTCCATTATTTGTCCTTTCTCAATTTGTCCGATGGCTTTTTTGGCAGCCAACAACGGACCCGGACAAGATGTTCCGCGGGCATCTACTGATTTGTCAGCCTTTAAGGCGGTTAATTCTTCTGTTGTCATGATGATTTTGTTTTAAATTTTAAATTTGTCTATTGGAATTTACTTGATATTTCTCGCCCGAACGTACCGTTCGGGGATGCTTGTAATTTGGTTATTTCCTATATAAACAGATTAATGTCTGCTTCTTCGGCAGAGGTCATATATTCGCCAATACCACAGATATCGTCTGCTAAATCGATGAAATCATCGAGTTTGAACCCGTTCCATACTTTGCCGGCAAAACCACAAATGTGAATTCTCACGTTGGTCATCTCCTTGGCGGTTTTAAATGCTTCGGTCCAGTGGGGAGCCTCAAGACGTTTGAGCGAGGCCAGAAACTCATCTTTTTTGTCGGTGATTTCCGCTACACGGTCATTGACCATGGCATTTTCTTTTTTAAATGCAAAAGCAGCCTGAAGCAAAACATAAATATCAACTTCCATGTCCTCGGCAGCAGCACCACCCAGTATTACACCGGCAGCCGTGAGCTTGTCAACACTACCCGAGAAAAGTGCTAAACATAATTTTTTGTTTTCCATTTTTTGTTCCTCCGTTTAATTTTAATTTGTTATTTAATTAACAATACAAAACTATACACGAATTACATGCGTTGTGTAAAAAGAGCCGTGAGCTTGATTTCAGAAAAATGTGATTTATATCACATGATAGTTGTATCTTTGTATTGACAAATTTTTATGTTATGAAACCCGTTAGTTGTTCTTCCTGTCTTTTAAAATCAAGAGCAGTTGTAAATCTCGCCGAGCGGGAGCTTAATGTGCTGGGCCAGAGTTGTGTTGAAGCGGTCTTCGACAAAGGCGAAACCATCTTTAAGCAAGATGCGTTGTCATCCAACATCATCTATTTACAAACCGGTTTGGTTAAACTTTTGGTTAAAGGTCCGCAGCGTACACAAATCCTGCGGTTGAAAAAGGCACCTTGTTATTTGGGTATTCCCACCACCATGGGAGATAAGATTAATCATTATTCGGCAGTGGCCATCGAAAAAACCACGGCTTGTTTTATCGATATCAACACCTTTAAGGAACTTATCCGAATCAATCCCGATTTTTCCTATGAAATAATTATTGAGCTTTGTCGCAACGAGCTGGAGCAATTTACCCGTTGTGTAAAGCTGGTACAAAATCAGGTATTCGGGCGGTTGGCCACTCATTTGCTTGATCTTGCTGACAATGTTTATGAATCCGACCGGTTTGATTTACCGTTAAACCGTTCCGAAATTGCCGACCTGGTTTGTTCCAGTCGTGAAACGGTAAGCCGGCTGCTCTCCGATTTATCGAAAGAACAGATTATCAAAGTTGACGGGAAACATCTTGATATTGTTGATAAAAAGAGGCTTCAAAATATTAGTGAGAAGGGATAAATTGTTTTATCTAAATTTTTATTTAAGTTTTCCTTCATTTTCAGTTACGCCATCACACCAGCCAAAGCGAAGGTGTCTCACAGGTTACAGATAAATAATCAGCAGACTCCCCGACTCCCGCTTCATGCGCCACAATGCCACCGATTAACGAAAACATATAGCGGCGGCATGATTTCGTGTGCTCCTTTCCAGCAACTCCACCAACCTGTCAGGTCATGCCCGCCATGCTGCACCGACCTGACAGATTCACCCCCTCACAACTTCGCAGGTACGCTCTCTCGCAACTTCACCTCTTCTCATTAAAACTATTCCTATTTTTTCGTAATTTCGCAGGCTCATTCTAAATTAATGGAATCATGATTAAAAATGTATTGTTAGTATTAAGTTTAATTTTTAGTATTCAAATAATGGCTCAAACAGAAAAACCGGAAACCCTCGTGGTTATCCACACCCAATTTGGCGACATGACCGCCAAGTTATATAACGACACTCCCAAACACAGGGATAATTTTATTAAACTCATCAAAGAGGGTTGGTACAACGATTCTCCTTTTCACCGTGTGATTAAAGATTTTATGATTCAGGGCGGACAAAACAAAGACGGCCGTTTGGATCCCGGATATCAAATAGATGCGGAAATATTGCCCAACCATTTTCACAAAAAAGGGGCGCTGGCAGCTGCCCGTTTGGGCGATCAGGTAAACCCGATGAAAAAATCATCCGGTTCGCAATTTTACATCGTACAAGGACAAAAAGTTGATGATAATTACCTTAACATGGTAACAACCCGTACAGGACATACCTTTACCGAAGAACAAAAAGAGGCTTACAAAACTGTTGGCGGAACTCCTCATCTGGATGGGGGATACACCGTATTTGGAGAACTTTTAAGCGGCTTTGACGTGTTGGATAAAATTGCTGCCGTTCAAACCGGCCGTGGCGATGTACCTGTTGAACCTGTGACAATGACCATTGAAATTTTGGAATGATGAAAGAAAAAATCACGCAATACTTAGAGGAAGTTAAAGCGTTCAATGCCGACAGCCCGGAAGCATTAGAAGCGTTTCGTATTAAATTTTTGAGCAAAAAAGGATTGATTCCGGCTCTGTTTGCCGATTTTAAAACGGTTCCTCCGGAAGAGCGTAAAGAGGTGGGGCAGCTTATCAATGGTTTGAAAAATGCCGTGCAGGAAAAAATCGTTGCTTTAAAAGAGGCTATGGAAAGTTCGACGGAAACAACGGCTTCCGGTCTCGACCTTACTTTACCCGTGGAGGCTCCGCTTGGAACCCGACATCCGCTTTCGGTGGTGAGAAATGAGATAATCGACATTTTTGCCCGTATTGGTTTTACCGTTTCAGAGGGTCCCGAAATTGAAGATGATTTCCACAACTTTACCGCGCTTAATTTTCCGCCCGACCGCCCGGCTCGTGATATGCAGGACACCTTTTTATTGAAAAGGATCCTGACATTGCTTTAC
>CAZKGB010000308.1:0-3661 GCA_964551935.1 uncultured Lentimicrobiaceae bacterium
AGGGTTTTGAAACACCGGTACCCGGAAACGAAAAAGCTCCTGCCATGTTCACGGCAAAGTCAGAAGTAAAAAGAAACAGAAGTCCTGCCGGGGTATCACCAACACTTACGAAGGTGTCGATACGTTGCTGAAAGGGGATCAATTCTGAGTAGTCCCAATGGTAGTTTTCTCCGGTTTCTGCCAAATCGATAATACCCGGGTTGATGCCAACACTTATTCTCACCGTGTCGTCTTGCTGTGGCATATCGCTTTTTGTAATGGTAATTTGGCCTATGGCCGCGCCTGAAAACAACAGGGTTGCTACTACTGAAATAAGGATGTGTTTTTTCATGGGGTTTTTAATTTTCGTTTTTTACGGTTATTGGTAAAAAGCTCGTTAATATTATTGAATTCTTTTTTATAAGCCACACCGACTCCTTGCGTGTAGGGTGAAATTTTATCGTAATTATTATAGTAATACCACGAGTTCACGTTGGAATGGTTGTAGGCCTTTAGCAGCCAGCGTCCGTCTTCGGTAATTTTATAAGAGATATCCACGTCGCCCACAATGTTACTGGCGTTACCCTGCGATCGGTCGTACGTCATTCCAAAGTTACCGTTAATGGAGAGCCGGTCGTTAAAAAGTTGGGTTGACAAAGCTACTTCAAACACCTCTTGCGAAACGGCATCTCCCGGCCTGTAATTTACACCGATATCAAATTTATCACTCATCTTGGAAAGCATACTACTCAACTGATTGGTTAGAATACTGTATCCTGATGTGGCCAGATTGATATTACCGGCGTTGCTGTAACTAAAGGTTCCCAGCACCAGCAGCGAAATTACCTGTTCGTTAACTACCGCGGCATTGGTGGTGTCGAGATTGGCAAAAATCGCGCGCTTTAAATCGGGGTCGGCATCGGGTATATCGATTGAAAACCTGATGGTTGGGTTCAACAGTTTATTTGTTAACGAAATGTAGCAATAGACATCCAGCTTATTTTTGTAGGATGCTGTCGAATCAATTACCACCCCGAGGTTGGCCACATTGGTTTTCACCTTATAAAGGCCTCTGATGTTAAGGTTAGCACCCGTGGGGTCACCTGTCCACGAGATTTTTCCCCCTTCAACCAAATCAAACCGTTTGCTTACCAAATTTTTAAAAGTAAAATGAAAGTATCCTTTGTTAATAATGTAATCGCCAATTATGCTAAAAACACCCGCCGAAGTGGCATCAATTTTCAGCAACCCGTCGCCCTGCGATTCTATTCTTCCCAATTCGGAAGGCAGGTAGATATTTACCTTGGCTGCCGGGTTAACCTTTGCCTTAAGCTTAATATCGTAACCCAGGCTTTGATGGGCTGTTTCAAGATTCAGCTGCTGTTCTTTGGTAATGACGGCACTTTTCTTTTCGAGCAAAGAAGAATCAACCGGAGGCGGGATAAACTGAATGTAATCGTTATCCGAAACATCGTACACGTAATCCAAAGGGATGTTTAAATCGGTACCCTTCACGGTAGTTGCATCCGCATCCAACTGAATGGAACCCGGGTCGCCCCACAAATGTATTACGCCCGAAACTAAAGCGCTTCCGTAGTACAACTCGTTCATTTTACGGTCGGTATTAACAAACAGCAGCTTGTCGGTGGTAACTTTAATATCGTAGCTAAAATCGCTGAAATAGTTGTGTTTTAAACTTCCGCTAACCAGGCCTTTGTTTCCGAGGGTATCGTAAACCACGATATTGTCGAAACTGATTTCATTTTTCTTAAACTCCAGAAAGTTTGAAAATGAGTACCTGGTATTTAAATAATTCACAATCAAGCTGGCCCTGTCGAGCTCGGCTTTTCCTTCTATTACCGGCTTGGCCGGTGTTCCCGAAATATTCAGATGTCCCTTTCCTTTGCCTTCGATTCCATGAAACAGGTCACTCAAAAAAGGATTCAAAAATTCAATATTAATTCGATTAAAATCGGCGGTAAGCCGGAGGGAGCTATCGCCTTTAAAAGGATAATAAAAGCCATCCAGTGAAAATATTTTTCCCGTCCCGGCATTTCCTTTTCGTATTATTTGCACCTTAACAAATACCGAATTATCGATGTTGTTCCAGGTATTTATCAACCTGGCTTTCCCAAGCAGCACATCATTCAAACCAAACTTATCGATGGTAAGATCCGACACAATGGTAGGGCTGTCTTTAAAAATACTAACCTCAAAAATCCCATTAATAAAACCGTCAAAATTGATTCCGGCATTTTTTGTCAACGCATCAAAATTTGACAAATCCCAATGATTAAATTTAACCAAAAGTGAGTCACCATTTATCTTAGGCACTTCACCATGAACAGATAATTCCGAAGTACCTCCTCTTAAATTTACATGGTTAAAATGAATACCCGACCGGTCGAAAAGTATTTTATTGTTCCGATCTAACGACCAAAGCGTATCGGCAATATACACGCTGACTTTATCAAAAATTAACTCACTTGTGCTGTCGCGTCGATATAAGTACCCTTTGATGCTCCCTTTGTCAAGGTGAGAGGTGTCGCTATTCTTCCAGTCCAACCCAAAATCGAGCATGTTTTGCAAAGCCGATACTTTTATTACAAGACTATCCATGCCCACCCGTTCTTTATCGCTGTCCGTACTGTCCTTCAATATCAAATGGTCAACATCGAACCGCATGGTTAATTTGTCGTCAATCGATTTAATCGACAAGTTATTATTTTTAAACCTGACACCATTCATAGCCATAAAAGAAGATTCAAACGAAAGGTCGGTTTTGTTGCGGACAAAGTCGAAATCGGCTTTTAACCTCGAGTTATTTTCCATGGTAAAACCATGAAGAAACTGTTCTTTTAACAGCTCATCATTTTTAACCGTGGCAGATATATGCATATAATTTACCGAATCGCTACCCCCTTCAACATCATCATCTATCACAAAATAGTGATTAAGCAGAGCAACAAAATCATTTTGCAAATTCAACAGTTTAAATTGCCCCGAAACTGTCCCATCCAGAAAATCTGATGCGAACGTAATTGTTTTAGCGTGCTCGATGTTATGCTTTCGTATAGTCAGAGTATCAAGAAAATAGATTGAATCACCAAAATGCAAATAGGTACTGTCGAAGTCCAGGTCGGCAACAATATTCTCAACATCGTTTCCCCGAACAGAGAGGTCGGCTTTGGTAGAAAATGCAAAATCGCTATGGATAAGCCCCAGGTTTTTAAGGTCTGCTTTAACAATATCTGCATGTGCTTTGTAGCTACCCGATCCATCAAAACGGATATTACCCTCTGTTTTCATCATCAGGTTTTTATCGTTGCAGGCAACCGTGCCGGTAAGGCTATTGTTATAATAACGACCCGTGATAGTTATTGAATCGTAAGGGTATTCTAACAATTGAAGTTTTTTTAAAATAATATTGGCTTCAATGGTTGCATCATCAAAACCGGTTCCATGGCCACTCAATGAACCTGATATATTGCCTTTTCCCAATATATTTTTCAAGTTAAAAAAATGTCCCAAAGCCAACTCTTTTCCAACAAAATTGGTTGAGAAAACGAGGGTGTCATCTTCAACATATTTAAAATGAATATCCGTAACCAGGGGATTTTCATCAATTTTCCATTCAAGGTTAGAGAAAAAATCAAAATAGTTACCTTCAAAGGTTCCTGTT